>DATHNU010000918.1:0-10877 GCA_035485695.1 Reyranella sp.
CCGTACCTCCAGAAGCGCCGCTGGTTCGGCGCCAAGGACCAGGCTTTGCAGGCCTCGCACATCGCGTACACGGCGCGGCTGGGCGGCGAGCGTGACATGCTGCTGGCCGAGGTCGAGGTCAAGACCGATGGCGTGACCAGCCGCTGGCAGCTGCCGCTGTCGATAAGCTGGGAGGACGAGTCGAGTGCCGCCCTGCCGTCGCAGCTTGCGTTGGCGCGTGTGCGGCGCGGCCGGCGCATGGGCCTGCTGACCGACGCCTTTTCACTGCCTGGCTTTGCGCATCAGATGGTGGCCTCGCTCGCCGACGCCCGGCGCATCGACACGCCGGAAGGCCAGATCGTCTTCGAACCGACGGCCGACAAGGTCGAGGTCCTGCGCCGGCCGGCCGATGCGCCCGTCATGTGGCTGACGGCCGAGCAATCGAACAGCTCGCTGATCGTCGACGACGCGGTGATGCTGAAGATCTTCCGCCGCATCTCGGCCGGCGAGCATCCCGAGGCCGAGATGAGCCGCTATCTGACGGCGCATAATTTTGCCAATGCGCCGGCGCTTCTGGGCGAGGTGAGCCGCATCGACGCGCAGGGGCAACGCCATGCGCTGGCCGTCGCCCAGGCCTTCGTGCGCAACCAGGGCGATGCCTGGACCTGGGCCCTGAACCAGGTCAACCGCGCCTTTGACGCCACGGCGAGCCGCGAGGCCTCCGCCGAATCGCGTGGCGACGACATCAAGGACTATCACGCCCTGGCCGCGGCGATCGGCCGGCAGCTCGGCACCATGCATACCGTGCTGGCGCGGCCCACCGACGATCCGGCCTTCGCGCCGCGCGCGGCAGGCCGCGAGGACGTCGCGGCCTGGATCGAACGGGCGATGGGGCTGCTGTCGCAGGCGTTCGACGCCATCGGCGCGCGCAAGGACTGGGACAACGAATCGGCCGAAGCCGACGCCCGCACGTTGCTGGCCGGTCGCGAGGCGCTGGAACGGGAGCTACGCCGACTGGGCGAGAGCGGCGAAGGCACGCCCATGACGCGCATCCATGGCGACTTCCACCTGGGCCAGGTGTTGGTCGCCAGCGCCGACGCCTACATCATCGACTTCGAGGGCGAGCCGGCGCGGCCACTGGCCGAACGCCGCGGCAAGGCGAGCCCATTGCGCGACGTCGCGGGCCTGTTGCGCTCCATCGACTATGCGGCGGCGACGGCGCTCGATCCCAAGAACGTGATCGCCAGCCGTGTGTCGCCGGGCCGGCGCCAGAGGCTGATAACGCGCCTGCGTGAGGGTGCGGGAAAGGCGTTCCTCGGCGGCTATCGCGAGGCCACGGGCAGGACCGGCAAGAAGGACAGCCGGCTGCTCGACTTCTTCCTGATCGAGAAGGCGGCCTACGAGGTGAACTACGAGGCGGCCAACCGGCCGACCTGGCTCGCCATCCCGGTGGGCGGCCTGGCGCGCATCGCCAACCGCCTTCTCGTCCCTGCGCTGGGTGCCGCCCCGTGACGGCAGCGGCGCTCAGTCGGCTGGATCGCTCCGACGCCGAAGCGCTGGCGACGGCACGTCATGGCGATCCCTTCAAGGTGCTGGGTCCGCGCGACGGCCCGGCCGGCCGCACGGTCCGTGTCTTCCTGCCGGGCGCACAATCGGTCGAGGTGCTGCGGCGCGGCGATCGTGCAGCGCTGGGACGGCTGATCGAAGGCGAGATGCAGGGCCTGTTCGAAGGTCCCGTGTCCGACGCTTCGCCCTATCTGCTGCGCATAAAATGGCCGGAAGCGGAGCAGGAGACCGAGGATCCCTACGCCTTCGGCCCGTTGCTTGGGGAGCTCGATCTACATTTGTTCAATGAAGGGCGACATTTCAAGCTGGCCGAGTCGCTCGGCGCCAACATCGTGACGGTCGAGGGCGTCCAGGGCGTGCGCTTCGCGGTGTGGGCGCCCAACGCCGAGCGCGTCGCGGTGATCGGCGACTTCAATTCGTGGGACGCGCGCCGCCATCCGATGCGTCTGCGCGTTCCCTCGGGCATCTGGGAACTCTTCGTGCCACGTCTGGGTGCAGGCGCGCGCTACAAGTTCGACATCATAGGGGCGGGCGGCAGGCGTCTGCCCGGCAAGGCCGACCCGGTGGCGCAGCAGGCCGAGCCTGCGCCGGCCACGGCATCGGTCGTGGCGCAACCCCCCTCATGGCGCTGGACCGACGAACACTGGATGGCGAGCCGCGCCGAGCGGCAATCCACGACCGCGCCGATCTCCATCTACGAGGTTCATATCGGGTCGTGGCTGCGGCCCGGCGAGGCCGACCGCGGCTCGTTGTGGGACCTCGCCACCGAGCGCCTCATCCCCTATCTGGCCGATCTCGGCTTCAGCCATCTCGAGCTGCTGCCGATCACCGAGCATCCGTTCGGCGGCTCGTGGGGCTATCAGCCGCTCGGACTGTTCGCGCCCAGCGCCAACTTCGGCCCGCCCGAGTCCTTCGCCCGCTTCGTCGACGCCCTGCACGCGGCCAACATCGGTCTTCTGCTCGACTGGGTGCCGGCGCACTTCCCGACCGACCCGCACGGCCTGGCGCGCTTCGACGGCACGGCGCTCTACGAACATCTCGATCCGCGCGAAGGTTTCCACTACGACTGGAACACCTACATCTACAACCTCGGCCGGCGCGAGGTTCAGGGCTTCCTGATCGCCAGCGCCTTGCATTGGCTGGAGCGTTTCCATGTCGACGGCCTCAGGGTCGATGCCGTGGCCTCGATGCTCTATCGCGACTACAGCCGCAAGGCCGACGCCTGGATCCCCAACATCTATGGCGGGCGCGAGAACCTCGAGGCGGTGGGCTTCCTGCGCCACCTCAATGCGGTAGTGGCCGAACGTTGCCCTGGCGCCATCGTCGTCGCCGAAGAATCGACGGCGTGGCCCGGCGTGACGGCGCCGCTGCCCGACGGGCTGGGATTTTCCTTCAAATGGAACATGGGCTGGATGCACGACACGCTGCGCTACATGGAGCTCCAGCCGATCCATCGCGCCTTCCATCACGACGACATGACCTTCGGCCTGCTCTACGCCTTCTCGGAAAAATTCATCCTGCCGATCTCCCACGACGAGGTCGTGCATGGCAAAGGCTCGCTGATCGGCAAAATGCCGGGCGATCACTGGCAACGTTTTGCCAACCTGCGCGCTTATCTTGGCTTCATGTGGGCGCATCCCGGCAAGAAGCTTCTGTTCATGGGCTGCGAGATCGGGCAGGAGCGCGAATGGAATCACGATACCCAGATCGACTGGCCGCTGCTCGGCGATCCGATGCATGCCGGCGTGCAGCGCCTGGTGGGCGACCTCAACCGGGTCTATGCCGCGGAGCCGTCGCTGCATCAGCGCGATGCCCTCGCGTCGGGCTTCCGCTGGCTGATCGGCGATGACCGCGCCAATTCCGTCTTCGCCTTCCTGCGCTTCGGCGAGGAGGGCCAGGCGCCGGTCCTCGTCGTCTGCAACATGACCCCGGTTCCCCGGCACGGCTATCGCATCGGCGTGCCGCGCGCCGGCCGCTGGCGCGAGATCGCCAACACCGATTCGCACTTCTACGGCGGCAGCGATCTCGGCAATGACGGCAGCGTCCATGCGCATGAGCAGCCCTCGCACGGTGAGGCCCATTCCGTGCTGCTCACCCTGCCGCCGCTTGCGACGGTGATGTTGCGCGCCGAGGGCTGAGCATGGTGAGCTGGCCTGATCGGCTGCTGCCTGGCCTGCCCTATCCGCTGGGCGCCACCTGGGATGGTCTCGGCACCAATTTCGCGGTCTTTTCGGCCAACGCCACCAGGATCGACCTGTGCCTGTTCGATCCCTCGGCGCGGCGCCAGATCCAGCGCTTCGAGCTGCCGGAATGCACCGACGAGGTCTGGCACGGCTACCTGCCCAACGCGCGCGCCGGCCTGATCTACGGCTATCGCGCGCACGGTCCCTACGAGCCGCATCGTGGCCATCGCTTCAATCCCCACAAGCTGCTGCTCGATCCCTATGCGCGGCACCTCGCCGGAGAGCTGCGCACCTCCGACGCGCTGTACGGCTACCGCGTGAACTCGCCGCGCGCCGACCTCTCCTTCGATCGGCGCGACAGCGCGCCCGGCATGCTGAAGGCGGTGGTGGCCGACGACAGCTTCAACTGGGCCGACGACCGCCCGCCCGCCGTGCCGTGGTCCGATACCGTGATCTACGAGGTCCATGTGCGCGGCCTCAGCATGCTGCGCCCGGACCTGCGGCCCAACGAGCGCGGCACCTTTGCCGCCCTGGGCGATCCGCACTTCATCGACCACATGCGGCGCCTCGGCGTGACCACGGTCGAGCTGCTGCCGGTCCATGCTTTCGTGCAGGACCGCTATCTGCTGCAGAAGAGCCTGCGCAACTATTGGGGCTACAACACCGTCGGCTTCTTTGCACCTGAGCCGCGCTATCTCTCCGACAATACCGCCGACGAGATGCGCATCGCGGTGCGCCGCCTGCACGCCGCCGGCCTGGAGGTCATCCTCGACGTCGTCTACAACCACACCGGCGAAGGCAGCGAGCTCGGCCCGACGCTGTCCTTCCGCGGCCTCGACAATGCGAGCTACTACCGCCTGGTCGCCGACAATCCCCGCCATTGCGTCAACGATACCGGCACCGGCAACACGCTGAACCTTTCGACGCCGCGCGTGCTGCAGATGGTGATGGATTCGCTGCGCCATTGGGTCATTGCCTTCCATGTCGACGGCTTTCGCTTCGATCTCGGCGTCACCCTGGGCCGCGAGGACCATGGCTTCGACCAGCGCTCGGGCTTCTTCGACGCCATCCGCCAGGATCCGGTCCTGGCCAAGATCAAACTGATCTCCGAGCCATGGGACCTCGGGCCGGGCGGCTACCAGCTCGGCCAGCATCCGCCGGGCTTCGCCGAATGGAACGACCGCTTCCGCGACGGCGTGCGCCGCTACTGGCGGGGCGATGGCGGCCAGCGCGCCGACTTCGCCGCCCGCCTCGCCGGTTCGAGCGATTTCTTCGACAAGCAGTCGCGCCGTCCGTGGGCCTCGATCAACTTCGTCGCCGCACACGACGGTTTCACCCTGGCCGACGTCGTGAGCTATGCCGAGCGCCACAACGAGGCCAACGGTGAGGACAACAAGGACGGCACCGGCGAGAACTGGTCGGCCAACTGGGGCGTCGAAGGCCCGACTGACGAAGCAGACATCCTCGACACGCGGCAGCGCCTGCAGCGCGCGCTGCTCGCCACCCTGGTCCTGGCGCAGGGAACGCCCATGCTGCTGGGCGGCGACGAGTTCGGCCGCAGCCAGCACGGCAACAACAATGCCTACTGCCAGGACAACGAGGTTTCCTGGCTCGACTGGAAACAGGCCGAGAGCGCCGAGGGCCGCGCACTCACCGCCTTCGCCGAACGGGTCATTGCACTCCGCCATCGCCACGCGGTGCTGCGCGCGCCGCGCTTCCTGCATGGCCAGGACGAGTTGGCGCCCGGCATCCGTGACATTGCCTGGTTCGACGTCTCGGGCGAGCAGGTCAGCAATGATTCGTGGAACAATCCGGAGGAGCGGCGGCTGGTGCTGCGCCGCGCCGGCCGCAACGGCGACGGTCGGCTGTCGATCCTGACGGCCTTCTTCAACGCCACCGCCGAGGACCATAGCTTCCGCCTGCCGCCGCCCGGCCTGCCGGCGCGCCTGTTGCTGGACAGCGCCCAGCCCGACGCACCGGAGCGCGATCTCGATGGCGAGGAGATCATGGTCGGCGCGCGCAGTGTCGTGCTGACGCAGAATCTGCACAAGGAAGAGGGGTCGTGAGCGGCTTTGCCTATGACCTGCCCTTCGGCGCGCGGCTGATCGCACCCAACGTCACCCGCTTTCGTCTGTGGGCGCCGTCGCAGCAGCAGGTCGCCGTCGAGATCGAGGGTCAGGCGGCGGTTGCGATGGCGCGATCGCCCGAAGGCTGGTTCGAAGCCGAAGCGCCCTGTGGCGCCGGCGCACGCTACCGCTACCGCCTGGCCGACGGCCTTGCGGTGCCCGATCCCGCGTCGCGGGCCCAGGCCGACGACGTCCACGGACCGAGCCTGGTCGTCGATCCGCGCGCCTACCGCTGGAAACATCCCGCGTGGCAGGGCCGGCCTTGGCACGAGACGGTGCTCTACGAACTGCATGCCGGCGCCCTGGGCGGCTTCAAAGGCGCGCAGGCAGCCTTGCCCGGCCTGGCGGCGCTGGGCGTCACCGCCGTCGAGCTGATGCCGATCAATGACTTCCCCGGCCAGCGCAATTGGGGGTACGACGGCGTGCTGCCGTTTGCCCCCGATCGCAGCTACGGCACGCCGGAGGAACTGAAAGCGCTGGTCGACGCCGCTCATGGCCAGGGCCTCATGATCTTCCTCGACGTCGTCTACAATCACTTCGGGCCGGACGGGAACTACCTCGCGGCTTACGCCCCCGGCTTCTTCCGCGACGACATCGCCACGCCGTGGGGCGGCGCCATCGATTTCCGGCGTTCCGAGATCCGCCGCTTCTTCGCCCAGAACGCGCTCTACTGGCTGCTGGAATATCGCTTCGACGGCCTGCGCTTCGATGCCGTGCATGCCATCTCGGAAGCGGACTGGCTCGACGAGATGGCGGCCGAGGTGCGCACCACCGTCGAAGCCGGCCGACATGTCCACCTCGTGCTGGAGCATGACGGCAACGCCTCGGCGCACCTGCGCGGCGACTTCGACGCGCAATGGAACGACGATGCGCATCACGTCCTGCATGTCCTGCTGAGCGGCCAGTGCGACGGCTATTATTCCGACTATGCCGTGGCGCCGGCCAACATGCTGGCCCGCTGCCTGGCGCAGGGCTTCGCCTATCAGGGCGAGCGCTCGGCCTATCGCCAGGGCAAGCCGCGCGGCTCGCCGAGCGACGACCTTGCACCCACGGCCTTCGTGCTGTTCCTGCAGAACCACGACCAGATCGGCAACCGTCCGTTCGGCGACCGGCTGGTCGAGCATACCGATCCCGAGGCGCTGGAGGCGGCCATCGCCCTGCAGCTGCTGTGCCCGCAGATTCCGCTGATCTTCATGGGCGAGGAGGACGCCAGCCGTTCGCCCTTCCTCTACTTCACCGATCATCACGGCGAACTCGCCAAGGCCGTGCGCGAAGGACGGCGCCGCGAGTTCGCCGGCTTCGAGGGGTTCCAGGCCGGCGAGACCGCCGACGCGATTCCCGATCCCAACGCACCGCAAACCTTCGAGCGCAGCCGGCCGATAGCGGATGGCGAGCAGGGCATGCGCAGGCGAGCACTCTACACCGAGCTGCTGGCGTTGCGCGCGGCGGCTCTGATGCCCCAGCTCGAGGGCGCCCAGGCGATGGCCGCGCACCCGGCCGGCACTGCCGGCGCGCTGGCGCGCTGGCGGTTGGCCGACGCGTCGGTGCTCACCGTCGCCTGCAATCTCGGGCGTGAGCCTTGCCCGATCGAGCGGCCCGACGGCCGCCTGCTCTTCGAATCGCGCGCCGGTGCGGGCGAGCAGGCTTTGCAGGGGCGGCTCGAGGGTCGGGCGACGGTCGCCTTTCTGGAGCCGCCGGGATGAGCGAGCAGGCGGTACGCGCCCGCGCCCGCGAGGCGGGTCTCGCCGTCGACTGGGTCGATGCCATGGGCCGGCCGCAGCAGGTGAAGACCGAAGCGCTGCGCCGCATCCTCGAGGCCCTGGACGCCACACAGGACAACGACGTCCGGCCGCTGGTCACCGCGCAGGTCGATGCGCGCATCGAATTGCCCGGCCTTTCGACGGAAGCCGACAGGCCGGCCGAGCTCGTGCTGGAAGACGGCAGCATCCGCAGCGTGACGATCCGCGGCGGCAAGGCCGCGACCGTGCCCGCGATCGGCCAGACGGGCTATCACCGCCTGCGTTTCGCGGATCGCGAGATCACCTTGGCCGTGGCGCCACAGCGCTGCGTCACCCTCGAAGAGGCTGGCGCCGGCCGTCGCATGTGGGGCGTGGCGGCACAGATCTACGGCCTGCGCCGCGCCGGCGACGGCGGCATCGGCGATGCCGGCGCCGTGCGCGACCTTGCCCAGGCGGCGGCGCGCCATGGCGCCGACGCCGTGGCACTCAGCCCGGTGCACAGCCTGTTCGCCGCCGATCCGGCGCGTCATGGTCCGTACTCGCCATCGAGCCGGCTGTTCCTCAACCCGCTCCACGGCGACCCTTCCCTCGTCTTCGGTCCGGAGCGCCTGGCGTCGCACGCGGCCGCGGCGGACGAGCAGGCGCCGCTGATCGACTGGAAGACCGCGGGTGCGGCCAAGTTCGCAGGGCTGCGCCGTCTGTTCGACGACTTCACGACCCGCGATCTCGCCGCGGGAACGGCCCTCGCGGCCGACTTCGAGCGCTTCGTGCGCGAGGGCGGAGAGGCGCTGCGCGAGCATGCGCTATTCGAGGCCGCGCATGCGACGCAGCCCGGCAACTGGTCCGACTGGCAGGCGGGCTGGCGCCATCCGGCCGATACGGCGATCGCGGACTATCTCAAGGGCGGAGCCGCGGCGATCCGCTATCACCTCTTCCTGCAGTGGATCGCCGCGCGCTCCTTCGCTGCCGCCCAGACGGCGGCGCGCGCGGCCGGCATGAGGATCGGCCTGATCGGCGACCTGGCGATCGGCATGGATCGCGCCGGCAGCCACGCCTGGGCGCGCCAGTCCGATCTCCTGCTGGGCCTTTCCATCGGCGCGCCGCCCGACATCTTCAACCCGCGCGGCCAGGATTGGGGCCTCACCGGCTTCTCGCCGCGTGCCCTTCAGGCCCGCGGCTTCGAGCCGTTCCTGGCGACCTTGCGCGCCGCCCTGGCGCATGCCGGTGGCGTGCGCATCGATCACATCATGGGCCTCCTGCGGCTGTGGCTCGTGCCGCGCGGCGCGCCGGCGTCCGAGGGCGCCTATCTCGCCTATCCGCTGGAAGATCTTCTGCGCCTGCTGGCGCTTGAATCGCATCGCCACGGCGCCGTCGTGATCGGCGAGGATCTCGGCACGGTGCCGCCCGGCTTCCGCGCCCGCCTGCGCCGCGCCGGCGTCGCCGGCATGGACGTGATGTGGTTCGAACGCACGAGGCTCACCTACAAAAAGCCCACGCGCTGGCGGCGCGATGCCGTCGCCATGACCACCACGCACGATCTGCCGACCGTCGCCGGCTGGTGGAGCGGCGAGGACATCCGAACGCGCCGCGCGCTGGGTTTCGTCGCCGCCGGCGAGGATGAGGAGCGCAAGCAGGACCGCATGCGGCTGTGGCGCGCCTTCACGGCGGCCGGTACGGCACAGGGCGCGCCGCCGCCCGCCGACCGGCCTGGCGCCGCCGTCGACGGAGCTTTGGGTTATGTCGCGCAATCACCCGCGCCGCTGATGCTGGCGCCGCTCGAGGACCTGCTGGCACTCGAGGCGCAGCCCAACCTGCCGGGCACGATCGACGAACATCCCAATTGGCGGCGCCGCCTCGTGCCCGCGGCCAAGGATCTGTTCGACGCGCCCGAGGTCGAAGCGCGTGCCAGGATCGTCGCCGGCCATCGCTCATGATCCCGCGCGCCACCGTGCGGCTGCAATTCCATCGCGGCTTCACCTTCGCCAATGCCGAGACGCTGGTGCCCTATTTCGCGCGCCTGGGGGTCAGCCATCTCTATGCCTCGCCGATCGCCGTCGCGCGGCCGGGCTCGATGCATGGCTACGACGTGATCGATCCCACGACGGTCAATCCCGAGCTGGGCGGCGAAGTGGCACTGCGTTCGCTGGCGGCCGCGCTTGCCGCGGCGGGCCTCGGCCTGATCGCCGACATCGTGCCCAACCACATGGCCGCCGATCCGGCGAATGCCTGGTGGACCGACGTGCTGCGCCACGGCCGCGCCAGCCGCTATGCCCGCTTCTTCGACATCGACTGGGAGGCCGACCCGAAGGTCCTGTTGCCGATACTTGGCAAGCCTCTGGAGGAAACATTGGCGGCGGGCGAGATCGAAGTGGACCGTGAGGAGCTCCGCTACTTCTCCCATCACCTGCCGCTTGCGCCCGGTGGGTCTACGGTCCTGCGCGAGGTGCTGGAACGGCAGCACTACCGCCTGGCGTCGTGGCGTACCGCCGGCGACTGCATCAACTGGCGGCGCTTCTTCGACATCAACGAGCTGGTCTCTTTGCGCATGGACGAGTCCGCGGCCTTCGACGCGGTCCATGCGCTGCCGCTTCGGCTTTGCGCCGAAGGAATTTTGGACGGCCTGCGCGTCGATCATGTCGACGGCCTCGCCGATCCGGCAGCCTATTGCCGGACCCTTCGCCGGCGACTGGGCAAGGGCGCCTACCTCGTGGTCGAGAAGATCCTGCTGCGCGGCGAGACGCTGCCGCGCGACTGGGACTGCGAGGGCACCACCGGCTACGACTTCATGAACGACGTGAGCGCGCTGCAGCATGATGCGGTGGGCGAGACCTGTCTTGCCGAGGCGTGGGCCGCGCTGAGCGGCCGGCCGGCCGACTTCGCGCCCGAGGAACAGGCGGCGCGGCGCGAGATCGTGGCCAGGAGCTTCTCCGCCCAGCTCGAGGCCTGTGCCACAGCCTTGCCGCGGAGCGAGATTCCCCTGCCGACCCGGTGCCGCGTGCTCACCGAGCTGCTGGCGCATTTCCCGGTCTATCGCACCTACGGCACCGGGGGCAGGGTGTTGGAGCGCGCCGATGGCGCGGTGCTGCAGCGTGCCGCGGAAGGCGCGCACCGGACCTGCCTCGCCAGCGATCGCTGGGCCGTCGATGCCGTCGTACGGCTGCTTGCGACCCCTGCCGGCAACGCGCGTGCGCTCGTCCGCTTCCAGCAATTGAGCGCGCCGGTTGCTGCCAAGGCCGTCGAGGACACGGCCTTCTATCGTTACGGCCGCCTGCTGTCGCGCAATG
>DATHNU010000919.1:0-5064 GCA_035485695.1 Reyranella sp.
GGCATCACCAGCCTACAGCGCTGTGTCGCGCTCGCCCAAGCTCACGGCGTGGAGCTGGTGCCGCACCAGACCCAGCCGACCATCGGTCATCAAGCCAACCTGCATGTCGTCGCTGCCCAGCTACATGCCACCAAGCCCTGCGAGCTAAACGATCCTTCGCCGCGCATGCACGCCGTTTTTGTCGATCCACCGGCGCCGAAGGACGGGCTGTTCCACCTGCCCAACGCGCCCGGGCTGGGGCTGACCTTGGTCGAGGCCGAGCTGGCGCAACGACAGGTGCCACTGACCGCGTAACGCTTCGCGGGCATCGTGGCGATCGCGGCCACCTCATGCCGGGATAGCTGCGGCCGTGGACTTAACCCGGGCATCGCCGGAACCGAACACGCCGATCTCCGGGACAAGCCCGGGGGTGGCGACAGGATCTGCCCTACACGGTCTGCAGGATCTTGTCCTTGGTGATGTCGGGCGCCAACGCCCGGTGCCAGTCGGCATCGCGCGCGAAGACGTCTTCGCCGGCCTTGACCGTATAATAGCTGATGCCGGTGCCGGCCGGCTGCTCACCGGCTTCGACGGCCTTCACCGCTTCGCGCAACAGCTTGCGCGCCTGGATGATCGCCTTGTCGGCCGGGCCGAGATGCTCGCGGCTGCGATCAACGATCCGGCCCATGCTTTCCTGCAAGGCACGGTCCTGCTGGTTGATGCCGTCGATGCCGGTATAGCTCTCGGTCTTCTGCACCTCACGGTCGAGACCGTAATTGTTCGTCCGGTTCTGGAACGAACGGAAGGTTTTCGGGTCGACATGCAACGGACCGTTGCCGAGGCCGCGTTCGAGCCGGTCCTCCGCGGTCAGTGGCGCATCGGTGATGCTGTAGATCCAGTTGTAGACCATGCAGTGATCGTCATCGATCGGCACCCAGATATGGCCGGCGTCGGTCGGCAATCCGCTTTCCGAACGCGACGGGCGGATCTGGTGGAACGGCATGATGAAGTGATAGGTCCGCACGTGGATGTCCTGATCGCCGAGCGGCCGCACCCCGGCATAGAGATAGCCGTAATCGGTGATGTCGACACGCAGGTTCGGCGCTTTGCCGCGCACGAACGGGTTCGACGGCTTCAGGCCGCCGCGGGTCGAGTTGTCGGTCAGCAACCGGTGCAGGATCGGCGCGTGCGAGGTGTCGATGCCGCCTTCGAGCGCCTGCAGGTAGTTGCATTCCTCGATGACCTTGGTGACGTGACGGCGGGTTTCCGGCACCTGGGTCCAGGCGAATTTCGGCAAAGGCGGCATCTTCTCCGCCGGCCCGAGATAGGCCCAGACGATGCCGCCGAGTTCGCAGGTCGGATAGGCCGCGAGCTTCACCTTGTGCTTGAACTGATGCTCCTCCGGTTCGTTCAACTGATCGACGCAGGCGCCCGTCACGTCGAACTTCCAGCCGTGATAGACGCAGCGCAGGCCGCATTCCTCGTTGCGCCCGAAATAGAGCGACACGCGGCGATGCGGGCAAAACTCCTCGACGAGGCCGATGCGCCCCGCGGTGTCGCGGAAGGCGACGAGCTCCTCCCCCATCAATTTGACGCGCACCGGCGCACCATCCGGTTCGCCGATCTCGCTCGACAGGCAGGCCGGGACCCAATAACGCCGCATCGCATTGCCCATCGGCGTTCCGGGGCCGGTGCGGGTGAGCAGTTCGTTTTCTTCCCTTGAGAGCATGCGGGTTCTCCTCGGCTGATGGGCCTCGACGGATGCCCGTTGACCGGACGGTACTGTCGTCCGGTGTCGGTGCATAAAACGCGCACCTCAAAGATAGCCTATTTTCGGCGAAACGGAGAGGGGCCGGTCATTCTCCTCCCCATCGCGGAAATCCGCGATGGGGAGGTGTCCGCGCAGCGGACAGAGGGGTCATGAGCGACAGATCGCAACCCATGACCCCTCCGTCGCCTCAGCGGCTTGGTTACAAGCCGCGAGACGGCGACCCCTCCCCACTGCGTGGGGAGGGACAGGACCCTCATGCTCTTCCGGAGCGCGGGCGTCCCGCCCGCTCATGATCATGAGCGGGCGGGACGCCCGCGCTCCGATGACTACTCGGCCGCCACCGCCGTCCGAAGCTTCGCTGTCTCCGCCTCGTCGACCCTGAAGTCCGCCGTCAGCGCGACGCCATAGAGCTCGCGCGCCTTCTCCGCCGACACCAAGCCGCGCGCCACGTCGTCGGCCACCTTCTCCGCCGGGCGCTTGCGCGGATCGCCGTAGCCGCCACCACCGGGCATGCTGACCCGCAGGCGTTCGCCGACCGGGATCGAGGAATGCGCCTTGGGCGCCAGGGTCTTGCCGGAGGCCAGCTCGACCCGGCCGGTCATGCCGGCCTGGCCGCCGGCGCGGCCGCGCGGCGGGTAGACGACGCGGTCGAAGCTGGTCGAGATGCCGAACGGCATGTCCTCGGCGCTCTCGACCTCCATGATCTGGCCCAGCCCGCCGCGATATTCGCCGGCGCCACCCGAATCGGTGCGGTATTCCTTGGACCACACCAGCACCGGCGCGATGGTCTCGGTGATCTCGACCGGCACGTTGCGCACGCCGCTCGGGAAGGCCGTGGCCGACAGGCCGTCGAGCTTGGGCCGGGCGCCGGTGCCGCCGGAATGGAACGAGGTGACGTTGAACGGCGTGGCCTTCTGCAGCACTGCCGGGTCGCCGTCGACCCGGCCCATGCCGCCCATCAGCCGCACGTTCCACAGGCACGACGTGCCCTCGGCCGGCACGCCGCCCGGCAGCGCCTGCTGCAGGCAGCCGAACACGACGTCGGGCAGCATCTGGCCGATGATGCTGCGCGCCGCCACCGGCGCGGGATGCTTGGCGTTCAGGATGCAGCCCTCGGGGGCGGTCACGCGGATGGTGGCGAGGGAGGCTGCATTGTTGGGCACGCGCGGCGCCACGATGCATTTGACGCCAAACGAGGTGTAGGCCTCGGTGTAGCAAAGCGGCACGTTGATGCCCAACTGCACCATGCCGGGCGAGCCCGCGAAATCGACGTCGATGCCGTCCGGCCCGATGGTGAGCATGGCCTTGATCTCCATCGACTTGCCGTTGATGCCGTCAACCATCATCGAATTGTGGTAGGTGCCGTGCGGCAGCCGGTTGATCGCCGCAAGGCTCGCCTCGCGCGAATGATCGAGGATGTGCTTGGCGAGATCGTCGAGATGCTCCAGCCCGAACTCGTCCATCATGGCGATCAGCCGCCTGCCGCCCACTTCGTTGCTGGAGATCTCCGAATAGATGTCGCCGATCACCTGCACCGGCTCGCGCACGTTGGCGGCGATGATGTCGATCAGCCACTGGTTCATCTCGCCCTTGTCGACGATCTTGGTGATCGGGAGATACAGCCCCTCCTCGTAGACCTGCTGCGCGGCGCCCATGATGCCGCGGCCGCCGATATCGACCACGTGCAGGGTGCAGGCGAACAGCCCGACCGCCGTGCCGCGGCGGAAGGTCGGTGTTACGATCACGATGTCATTGAGATGGCCGGTGCCCTGCCAGGGGTCGTTGACGATGAAGGCGTCGCCGTCGGCCATCTTGGCCAGCGGCACCTTGGCCAGAACGTGGCCCACGCTCATCGCCATCGAGTTCACATGGCCCGGCGTGCCGGTGACGGCCTGGGCCAGCATGCGGCCCTCAGTGTCGTAGACGCCGGCGGAGAGGTCGCCTGCCTCGCGGGTGGCCGTGCCGAAGGCGGTGCGCACCAGGGTCTGCGCCTGCTCCTCGACGACCGAGATCAGGCGGTTCCACATCACCTGGTATTCGATGCGGCTCAGCGGATGGTTGCTTCTCATGGTCATTGCGCGGCCTCCTGAAGAACGGCCGCCTTGGCCGTGAGACGAATGGCGCCCGACGGATCGAGCATGGCGACGAAGGCCGAGGTGACGATGGTGGTTGTCTCGTCTTCGGCGATTACGGCGGGACCTTGCAGCGTCTGGCCCGGCATGAGCGTACTGCGCTGATAGACGGGCACGGACGTGAAGTCGCGCAGCATCGGGTCGAACAGGTTCCTGGTTTCAGTGGACCGCGGGCCTCCAGGCCCGCTCATGCGCGGAGCTGGAGCTCCGCGGTCCGCTTGATCTCCCACGCGGCCGGGCGCCGGGGTTTCGGCGCGCAGGATCCAGGCCGTGACCTCGACATCGACGCCGGGCACGATCCGGTTGAACAGCGCCCGGTAGCCCGCCTCGAAGCGTTTGCGCAGCTCGGCGACGGATGCCGCCGTGAACGGCCCCTCGGGCAGCGGGACCAGGATCTCGTGGCCCTGTCCAGCATAACGCATGTCGGCGCTGCGGCTGATCGAGATCTGGGCCGATGCCGGCGCGCCCAACTTCACGACTCCGGTGGCCTCCTTATCCATCTCGCCGAACATCTCATTGACCGAGGCGGCATCGAAGGCGCCCAGCCGCACGAAGCGGCTGCGCACCACTTCGAAGGCAATCGGCGCCCGCAGGAAGCCGACGGCCGAGCCGACGCCGGCGCTGGCGGGAATCAGCACATCCGTGATGCCGAGCTTCTCGGCCAGCCGCGCGGCGTGCAACGGCGCGCCGCCGCCGAAGGCGATCAGGGTGCGGCCTTCCAGCTCGGCGCCGCGCTCGACGGCATGGACGCGGGCAGCATTGGCCATGTTCTCCTCGACCATCTCCGAGACGCCGAAGGCAGACAGCGTGGTGTCGAGCTCAAGCGGCACGCCCACATGCGTGTCGATCGCGGTTCGGCTCAGGCTGGCATCGAGCGTGATCGAGCCGCCGGCGAAGCGGTCGGGATCGATGCGGCCCAGCACGACGTTGGCGTCGGTGACCGCGGGCCGGGTGCCGCCCTGGCGATAGCAGGCCGGGCCGGGATCGGAGCCGGCGCTTTCGGGGCCGACGGTGATGCGCTTCATCTCGTCGACACCGGCCAGCGAGCCGCCGCCGGCACCGATCTCGACCATCTCGATCACCGGGATGCGCACCGGCAGACCGCTGCCTTTCATGAAGCGGTAGCGGCGATCGACCTCGAAGCTGCGCGAGGCCATGGGCTTGCCGTCGTCGATGATGCAG
>DATHNU010000920.1:0-6932 GCA_035485695.1 Reyranella sp.
GACCTGCAGCCAGCTCGGCTACATGTTCTTTGCCGCCGGGGTTGGCTCCTATTCGGCGGCGATGTTCCACCTCACGACGCACGCCTTCTTCAAGGCGCTGCTGTTCCTGGGCTCGGGCTCGGTCATCACCGCCCTGCACCATGAGCAGGACATGCGCAAGATGGGCGGCGTCAGGGAAAAGACGCCGCAGACCTTCTGGCTGATGTGGATCGGGACCTTGTCGCTGTCGGGCATCGGCGTGCCGTTCCTCCTGGGCAACGGCATCGGCTTTTCCGGATTCTACTCCAAGGACATGATGATCGAATCGGCCGAAGGGGTGCATACCACGGTAGGCCTCATCGCCTTCTGGCTGGGCGTGATCGCCGCCTTCCTGACGGCCTTCTATTCGACTCGCCTGATGTTCCTCACCTTCTACGGCAAGTATCGCGGCGATCATCACACGTGGGACCATGCCCATGAATCGCCGGCGGTCATGCTGATCCCGCTCTACGTGCTGGGGGCCGGTGCGCTGCTGGGCGGTGCCGTCGCCTTCGACTGGTTCGTCGGTCACGACTGGCAGAGTTTCTGGGGCCCGTCGTCGATCGCCGTGAAGTCGACCGGCGAGGTGTTGCACGAGGCGCATGAAGTTCCGGTGTGGGTGACGCTGGCGCCGCTGGTCTTCGCCCTCTCAGGTATTGCGCTGAGCTACCTGTATTACATGGTGAAGCCCGAGTTGCCGGCGCTCACCGCGCGGCGCTTCCCGGCCATCTACGCGCTGTTCTACAACAAGTGGTACTTTGACGAGATCTACGATGTCGTCTTCGTGAAGCCGGCGCTCGCGATCGGCCGCCTGTTCTGGAAGAAGGGCGATGGTGCGGTGATCGACGGCCTCGGCCCCGACAACCTCGCCGCCCGCGCCCAGGACATGGCGGGCGTGCTGATGCGCTTCCAGAGCGGTTACCTCTATCACTATGCGTTCGTGATGCTGGTCGGCGTGGCCGGCCTCGTCACCTACTTCATGATGGCGGCGAGGTAGGCCCGATGTCGAGTTGGCCGATCCTTTCGCTCATCACCTTCCTGCCCTTGGTGGGCGTGTTCTTCTGCCTGGTCGTGAATGGCCCGAAGGAGGCAGTCGACCGCAACTGCAGGAGCGCCGCGCTGCTGACGTCGGTGGTGACGTTCCTGATCTCGCTGCTGCTGTGGGTGCGCTTCGACGTCACCAAGGCGGGTTTCCAATTCGAGGAGAAGCTCGACTGGGTGCCGGCGCTCAACATCGGCTACCACATGGGGATCGACGGCATCTCGCTGTTCTTCGTCCTGCTGTCGACCCTGCTGACGCCGATCTGCATCCTGTCGAGCTGGGACGCCGTTCGTGTCCGCGTCAAGGAGTACATGATCGCCTTCCTGGTGCTCGAGACCTTCATGGTCGGCATGTTCTGCGCGCTCGATCTTGCGCTGTTCTATGTCTTCTTCGAAGGCGTGCTGATCCCGATGTTCCTGATCATCGGCATATGGGGCGGCGAGCGGCGCGTCTATTCCGCCTTCAAGTTCTTCCTCTTCACCTTGCTTGGCTCGGTGCTGATGCTGCTGGCGATCATCACCATCTACTGGCAACTCGGCACCACCGACATTCCGACCGCCATGGAGAAGCTCAACCTGCCGTTCATCTGGCAGTGCTGGCTGTTCCTGGCCTTCTTCGCCTCCTTCGCCGTCAAAGTGCCGATGTGGCCCGTCCATACCTGGCTGCCGGACGCCCACGTCGAAGCGCCGACCGCGGGCTCGGTCATCTTGGCCGGCGTGCTGCTGAAGATGGGCGGATACGGCTTCCTGCGGCTTTCGATTCCGCTCCTGCCGGAGGCGACGCAGTATTTCGCGCCGCTGATCTTCGGGCTGTCGGTGGTTGCCATCATCTACACCTCGCTGGTGGCGCTGGTGCAGGAGGACATGAAGAAGCTGATCGCCTATTCGTCGGTCGCCCATATGGGCATCGTCACGATCGGCGCCTTCATCCTCAACATGCAGTCGGTTCAGGGCTCGCTGTTCCAGATGCTGAGTCACGGCGTCGTCTCGGCCGCGCTCTTCCTCTGCGTCGGCGTGCTCTATGACCGCATGCACACCCACGAGATCGCCGTCTTCGGCGGCCTGGTCCATCGCATGCCGCGCTACGCTTTTGTCTTCATGTTCTTCACCCTGGCGAGCATCGGTCTGCCGGGCTTGTCGGGATTCATCGGCGAGTTCCTGGTCCTGCTCGGCGCCTTCAAGGTCAATACGTGGGTGGCGTTCCTGGCGGCGACCGGCCTGATCCTGGGCGCGGCCTATGCGCTCTGGCTCTATCGCAAGATCATCTTCGGCGAACTCACGAAGAACTCGTTGAAAGCCATCCTCGACATGAACCGGCGCGAGGTCGTCGTTTTCCTGCCCCTGGTGCTGGTGACCCTGTGGATGGGCATCTATCCCAATTCCTTCCTCGATCCGATGGCGGCCACGGTCGACAAGCTGGTGGGCGACTATCAGTCGGCGATCAAGCTCGCCCGCACCGCGTCGTTGGCGCCATGAGCGGCCGGGGACAACGAACATGATGCTCGGTATCGAATCCTGGACGCTGGCGCGGCCGGAGCTCTTCCTCGCCGCCGTCACGGCCCTCTTGCTGGTCTACGGCGTGGTCCGCGGGGAAGTCGCGACGGCGTTCGTGTCGATCGCCACGGTGCTTGCCTTGCTGGTGACGGCGGTGCTGCTGTTCGCGCCCTATCGCGAGGGCACGGCCTTCGCCTCGCTGTTCATCGTCGATCGGCTGACCACGACCATGAAGGCGCTGGTTCTGGTCGGATCAGCCATCGCCATCCTTATGTCGCGCGCCTATTTCGAGCGGGTCAAGGCCTGGCGTTTCGAGTATCCGGTGCTGGTCGCGCTGGCGACGCTCGGCATGATGCTGATGATCTCGGCCAACGACCTCATGGCGCTCTATGTCGGCCTCGAGCTGCAGTCGCTGGCGCTCTATGTCATCGCCGCCTTCCAGCGCGACAGCCTGCGCTCGACCGAAGCCGGCGTGAAGTATTTCGTCCTGGGCTCGGTCGCCTCCGGCATGCTGCTGTTCGGCGCCTCGTTGATCTATGGCTTCTGCGGCGGCACGGCCTTCGTGCAGATCTCGCGGGCGCTGATCGAAGGCAAGGGCGGCGAGATCGGCGTCGTCATCGGCCTGGTGTTCGTGGTGGCGGGGCTCGCCTTCAAGGTCGCGGCCGTGCCGTTCCACATGTGGACGCCCGACGTCTATGAGGGCGCACCGACCCCGGTGACGGCCCTGTTTGCCGTCTCCGCCAAGATCGCCGCCATGTCGCTGATGGTCTCGGTCCTGATGGGACCGTTCAAGCCGCTGTTCGCGCAGTGGCAGCAGATCGTCGTCGTGGCCTCGGTGCTGTCGATGGGGCTCGGCGCCTTCGCCGCCCTGCGCCAGCAGAACATCAAGCGCCTGATGGCCTACTCCTCGATCGGCAATGTCGGCTACGTCCTGCTGGGCCTGGCGAGCGGCAGCGAGAAGGGCATCCAGTCCGTCGTCTTCTACTTGGCGATCTACCTCGTCATGACGATGGGCGTCTTCGCCGTCGTCCTGATGATGAAGCGCCGCAATGTCATGGTCGAGAACATCTCCGACCTGGCGGGCCTGGCGCGCAGCGAGCCGATGATGGCCATCGCGCTCCTGGTCTTCATGTTCTCGCTGGCCGGCATCCCGCCGCTCGCGGGCTTCTGGGGCAAGCTCTACATCTTCATCGCCGCCGTCGAGGCCAAGCTCTATGTCCCGGCCGTGCTGGGCGTGCTGGCCTCGGTCGTGGCCTCCTACTACTACCTGCGCATCGTCAAGGTGATGTACTTCGACGAGCCGGCCGAAGCGCTCGACCGGCCGGCCTTCAGCGTCAACCGCGCCGTGGCGTTCGTCTCGGCCATCCTGGTGGCGGCCTTCTCCCTGGCGCCGCAGCCGCTCAGCCTGGTGGCCGCCGCCGCGGCGAAGGGCCTGTTCCCGTGAGTCCGGCGCCCGTCCTGCCGGACGGGTGGACGCTGGTCGCGTTGCACAGCGTCGGCAGCACCAATGACGAGGCCGCACGTCTGGCCGATGCCGGTGCGCCCGAAGGCACCGTCGTGTGGTCGCGCGAGCAGAGCGGCGGAAGGGGTCGCCGCGGCCGCGTTTGGGCGTCGCCGGTCGGCAACCTCTATACCTCCACGATCCTGCGGCCCGATTGCGCCGCTCCGCGCGCCGCCGAGTTGGGCTTCGCCGCAGCACTTGCCGTCGCCGACATCGTGCCGGCCGACCGCGCGGTGCGCGTGAAGTGGCCCAACGACGTGCTGGTCGACGGCGGCAAGATCGCCGGCATCCTGCTCGAGAGCGCAATCGGCCAGACCGGACAGGTGCAGCACGTCGTGGCCGGCATCGGCGTCAATGTGGGATTCGCGCCCGAACTGCCGGAGATGCGCTATCCCGGGTCGGCCCTCGGTGGATCGGTCGAGACCGCCCTGGAGAAGCTCACGGCCGCTCTGGCCGCGCGCCTCGCCGAATGGCGTCGCGACGGCTTCGAGACCGTGCGTGCTGCGTGGCTCGCCAAGGCCGGGCCGCTCGGCGCCGAAGTCGACGTCAAGCTGGGCGACGGGTTGGTGCGAGGGCGCTTTGCTGGTCTCGACCGTGAGGGCGCGTTGCTGCTGGATACGGCCTGTGGGCCGCGCAAGATCGTGTCGGGCGAATTGCTGGGCCGGGCGGCCTAGAGGAGAAGGGCGATGCTGCTCGCCATAGATGTCGGCAACACCAATTCGAAATTCGCCGTGTTCGACAGCGACAAGATCGTGGCGCAGTTTCGCCTGCGCACCGAGTCCAAGCGCACGGCCGACGAGTATGCGGCGTGGCTGACACAGCTCATGCATCTGCAGGGATTTGAGCGGCAATCGATCAAGGGCGCGATTCTGGCCAGCGTCGTGCCGCCGGTGAATCTGCACCTTCGTCGGCTGTGCGAGACCTATTTCAAGACCGGACTGCTGATCGTCGGCGAGCCGGATTGCAAGTTGGGCATCAAGGTGCTGATCGATCGGCCGCAGGATGCCGGTGCGGATCGGCTCGTGGGCGTGATCGCCGGCTACAAGAGGCACGGCGGCCCGCTGATCACCGTCGATTTCGGCAGCGCCACGACCTTCGACCTGGTCGACAAGGACGGCAATTTCATCGGCGGCGTCCTGGCGCCCGGCGTCGAGCTTACCATCGAATCGTTCTATCTGATGACGGCGCGCCTGCCGCGCATCCGTGTCGAGAAGCCCGCGCATGTGATCGGCAAGGCGACGGTGCCGGCCATGCAGTCGGGCATCTTCTGGGGCTATGTCGGCCTGATCGAAAGCCTGATCAAGCGCATCCGGGCCGAATACGGCGAGCCCATGAAAGTCGTGGCCACCGGCGGGCTGGCCGAGGTGTTCAAGGACGAAATCGGGCTTTTCGACGCCATCGAGCCGGACCTGATGTCGCTCGGTCTGCTGGAGATCTGGCGCCGTAACCGTTCATGACAGTGCCGTCGGACGATGAGTTGCTGTTCCTCGCCCTGGGCGGGGCGGGCGAGATCGGGATGAACCTCAATCTGTACGGCCATGCCGGAAAATGGCTGATGGTCGATCTCGGCATCGGCTTCGCCGACGATTCGATGCCCGGCGTTGATGTGGTGATGCCGGATCCCGCCTTCATCGAGGAGCGGCGCAGTGATCTGGTGGGCATCGTGCTGACCCACGCCCACGAGGATCACCTGGGCGCCGTCGCCGATCTCTGGCCACGGCTCAAGGCGCCGGTCTATGCCACGCCGTTTGCCGCCTCGGTGCTGCGGCGCAAGCTCATGGAGGCGGGCCTGGTCGATGCGGTGCCGGTCACCGAGATCCCGCTCGGCGGCAAGTTCAGCCTGGCGCCGTTCGAGCTCGAGCTGATCACCATGACGCATTCGATCCTCGAGCCGAATGCGCTGGCGATCCGCACCAAGCTCGGCACGGTGTTCCATACCGGCGACTGGAAGATCGATCCCGAGCCGCTTTTGGGCGAGGTGACCGACGAAGCGATGCTGCGGCGCATCGGCGATGAGGGCGCGCTCGCCATGGTGTGCGACAGCACCAACGTCTTCGTCGAAGGCGAGGCGGGCTCCGAGGCGACGGTGCGGGCCAATCTCGAGAAGCTGGTGAAGGTCGGCAAGGGCCGGGTCGCCGTCACCTGCTTCGCCTCGAACCTCGCTCGCGTCGAGAGCGTGGCGCTGGCCGCGGTGGCGGCGGGAAGGCATCCCGTGCTGTCGGGGCGGGCGCTGCTGCGCATGGTCGAGGCGGCGCAGGAATGTGGCTACCTGCTCGACTTCCCGCCCTGCATTCCGGAGCAGCAGGCGGGTTACCTGCCGCGCGACAAGGTGCTGTTCATCTGCACCGGCAGCCAGGGCGAGCCGCGCGCCTCGATGGCCAAGCTGGCCAACGGCGAGCATCGCGACCTGGTGCTGGAGGAAGGCGACACGGCGATCTTTTCCTCGCGCGTCATCCCCGGCAACGAGCGCTCGGTGGGGCGGCTGCAGAACGCGCTGACGGCGCGCGGCGTCGAGGTGATCACCGACCACGATGCCGATATCCATGTCTCGGGTCATCCGGCGCGCGACGAGCTGGTCCGCGTCTATCAGTGGATACGGCCCAAGATCGCCCTGCCGGTCCATGGTGAGGTCCGCCACATGATCGAGCACGCGGCACTCGCCCGCGCCTGCCAGGTGCCGGAGACGATCGTGGCGCCCAACGGCACCCTGGTCCGGCTCGCGCCGGGCCCGGCCGAGATCATCGACCATGTGCCCTCCGGCCGGCTGGCGCGCGATGGCGACGGCGTGGTGCCGGTGGACGGTGCATCTTTGCGCGAGCGACGCAAGCTTCTGTGGAACGGCGCGGCGGCGGCCAGCCTGGTCATCGACAGAAGCGGC
>DATHNU010000921.1:0-3786 GCA_035485695.1 Reyranella sp.
AGCATCACCACCATGGTGACGGGCAGCAGCAGCGGCCAGGTGACGTACCAGAAGCGGTTCCAGGGCCGGGCGCCGTCGATGGCGGCCGCCTCGTTCAGCTCGGGGCTGATGGTCTGCAGGCCGGCCAGCAGGCTGATGGCGAAGAACGGCACGCCGCGCCAGATATTGACGATGATGATCGAGGTCATGGCGAGGTCGGGATCGCCCAGCCAGTTGATGCGGGTGGTGATGATGCCGAGATGGAACAGTGACCAGTTGATGACGCTGAAGGTGGGGTCGAACATCCATTTCCAGGCGAACGTCGACAGCACCGTGGGAATGATGAAGGGCAGCAGGATGAAGGCGCGAATCAGCGCCTTGCCCTTGAAATGCCGGTTGAGCAGCATCGCCAGCCACAGGCCCAGCGCCAGCTTGAACACCGTCGTCACGCCCGTGTACCAGAAGGTGTTCCAGACTGCCGTCCGGAAGATGCTGTCGTTCCAGATCTTGACGAAGTTCTTCAGCCCGACGAACTCGCCCGGGATGCCAACGCGCGCGCTGCTGAGCGACAGCATCACGCCCTCAAAGAAGGGATAGGCGATGAACAGGCCGAGCAGCACCGCCGTCGGCACCAGGAGCGCGAGCGCCAGCCAGCGCTCGTCCTCGAGGCGCCGCAGTCGCGGGACGGGGCGACGGATTTCAACGCCCGAGACTGCGGTCACTGCCATGATGCACTCACCTGTTGCGCTACGCGTTTAGGGAAAGCTTACGCTACATAGATCTTCTTCAGTTCGCCCTCGGCCCACTTCACCGATTCCTCGGCCGGCATGCCTTGCACCGCCTTGGCGTACATGTCGGTGATAATGTACTTCGACAGCCCTTCGGCCGCCTTGGCATTCGGCGGGCCGGCATAGCCGGGCGCCTTGCCGAGCCGCGCCGCGACCTTGTAGGGCGTCATGACGGGATCGACGTCCCATAATTTGTCCGACTCCCACTTCACCGTGCACGGCGTGGCGAAGCCCTTCTGCGATTCGAAGAATTTCCGGTAGTTGGCCTCGGTGTGGAGCCACTTCAGGAACTCCTTCGCCGCGTCCTGGTTCTTCGAATATTTCATCAGCATGTTGGACTGCAGCAGATGGAAGCCGAACTGTCCCGCGGGGCCCTTGGGCAGGGCCGCATGCAGGATGTCCTTGTTCATCGGCTCGCCCTTGTCGGTCTGGTACTGCTCGGGCTTGCGCAGCGTCTCGATGTAGATCGAGGCGCCGTTCAGCGTGGCCGAGATGGTCTGCGACAGGAAGGCGCGGTTGTTGTTGGTGTCGTCCCAGGCAAGGCCGCCTTCGTCCATGGCGTCCTTCCACAGACCCTGCATGAACTTGACCGATTCGACGGTCTCCTTGCTGTTGATGACCACCGTCTTGCCGTCGGCCTCGACTTCCTTGCCGCCCCACGACCACATGTATGGGTAGGTGAAGCCCGGCGCGTCGCCGAACGTGTGCCCCAGGGTCTGCCCGAACGGATGGCCTTTGGCTTTCAGCTTCTTGCCGACTTCGCGATAGCTGTCCCAGGTGTCGGGGAACGTGGTGGCCCCGACCTCGTCGAGCCACGACTTGCGATAGGCGATCATGCCGCCGATCACCGCCCACGGCATCGACATGAACATCTTGCCGTCGCTGCAGATCGAGCGGGCGTAGGGGAAGAGGCCGCCTTCGCGCTTGCCGACTTCCTCGGCCAGCTCGGTCATGTCGACCACGCTGTTGGCGTAGAGATAGGTCTGGTTGTTGAACGCCATGATCAGGTCGGGGCCGGCGCCGGACTGGATGCCGGCCGTCACGCGGGGCTGCAGATCGTTGCCGTTCACCGTCTCGAGATTCATTTTGACGCCCAGCGCCTTCTCGGCTTCCGGCATCATTTCCTTGCGGAAGAGCTGGTCGGTCGCCGGCACGAAGTCGACCCATTTCAACCAGTGGACTGTCCGCTGCTGGGCGTAGGCCGGCGTGCGGCCGGTCGCCAGAATCCCCGCCATCCCACCCAACGAAACGGCGGCAGTGCCGCCGGCAAGCTTAAGCACGCTACGACGCTTGGTCTGAGCCATAATGTCCTCCCAGGACTGCCGCCTCCGTTGGACGGCTTGATTTATTGCCGTCATCGTAGGCATCAGGAAGCAGCCGGCGCAAGTCGGTCCGCGGACTTTTTCCCGGCGAATGCTGCTCAAATCTTCGCCAGTTGGGCGTCAGAGCGTCTCGGGATCGAGCGTGAAGAGTTCCTTGGCCTGGCCGACGCCGCGCAGGGCGAAGCGGCCGACCGACACCAGAAGTGCCCGCTCGTCGGCGGGCAAGCAGTCGGCAAAGGTCGAGGAGACCAGCACCGAGCGATCCACCGATCGGCACATCGAAGCGATGCGACTGGTCTCGTTGACTGCCGGTCCTACCACCGTGAAGTCGAGTCGGTCGACGCTGCCGATATTGCCGTAGAACACCTCGCCGATGTGCAGTCCCACATAGACCGAGGTGATCGGTCGTTCCTCGGCTCGGCGCTTCTCGTTCAGTTCCTTGACGTGGCTTCGCACGAGTTCTTCGGCCTTGAGCGCGCGGCGGCAGGCCTCGGACGGGTCGTCGGCCCGGAACAGCGCCAGCGTGCCGTCGCCGATCAGCTTCAGCACGTCGCCGCCGGCTTCATAGATCGCCGTGATCACGACCTCGGCGTAGTCGTTCAGAAGCGGGATGATCTCGCCCGGCGGCGCGGTGTCGGTGATGGTGGTGAAGCTTCGCAGGTCGGAAAACCACAGCGCCGCCTCGATGCGGTCGGCGACGCCGCGCTGGATGCGGCCCTCGAGCACCCGCCGGCCGGCGTCGCGCCCGAGATAGACCTCGACCAGCGTGCCAGCGACCTTGGCCAATGCCGCGCTCTTGATGGCAAGGCCCAGCGCCGGCGCGAGGCGGCGCAGCGCAACCACATCGGCCTCGCTGAAACCCTCAGTGCTGAAAGTCGACCAGGCGGAATAGACGCAGTCCATCTCGCCGATGGTGGCGTCGGCGGCAAAGCGGTGGACGAAGATGAGGTAGTCTGTGTAACCCAGGTCCTTCATTTCCTGGATGGCGGGGAAATCGGCCGGCTCACCGAAGCCAATGCGCCGCCGCAGTTCCTCGCCGCCGGTCTGCAGCAGGTGGTAGAAGGGGCTGCGCTGCCACGACTCGGCCGCGGCCCCCTCGTTGGTGCGCCCGTACTCGGTGGCGGCCTTCTCCGCGACGTTGTCGCTGCGCCAGCGGAAGACAGTGCCCTCGTGCACGGGGTGCAGCGTGTCGATGACAGCGAGCGCGCGCGAGATCATGAGGCCCGCCGCGTTGGACCTTTCGCAGAATTCGCGCAGTAGGTCGGTCTCCGCCGCGCCTTCCAGGCCGCGGCGGACGATCCAGTCTGTGATGCGATCGACGTCGATGGCTTTCATGGGACCTATGGCCCCATCAACCCACGCGATCCCGGAAATGACAAGCGGCGCGATGTCCCGCCGACACCGCTTCGAGCGCCGGCACCTCGCTCACGCAGCGGTCGGCCTTGATCGGGCAGCGCGGATTGAAGTGGCAGCCTGGCGGCGGATTGAGCGCGCTTGCGATCTCGCCCCTGGCCTTGGCCGTGGCGGAGGCGGCGACGAGATGGAACGGGTCGGGAATGGCCGCGATCAGCGCGCGCGTGTAGGGATGGCGCGGATCCTCGAAGATCTCCTGCCAGCCGCCCTGTTCGACGATGCAGCCGAGATACATCACGGCGACCCGGTCACTCACATGCTCGACCACGCCGAGATCGTGGCTG
>DATHNU010000922.1:0-2007 GCA_035485695.1 Reyranella sp.
TCGCGCGGCGCGATCAGGCAGAACATCTTGCCGCCGACCTTGAAGACGACCACGCCTTCCCACTGCACGGTCCGCGTCGCGGCCGGCAGCGTGCTGCAGAAAGAATCGATTTGCTTCGGCGTCATGGCGCCACCCTACACGGCAGCTGAATTGCATGCGATGGTCGGGCATGACCGACTGGAGGCCGGACAAACTCGGCAAGCGCCTGCCCAATCTTCAGGTGCGGGCGCGACTGCAGGCAGCGATGCGGCAGTGGTTCGTGGCCGAAGGTTTCGTCGAGGTCGAGACGCCGATCCTGCAAGTGGCGCCGGGCGCCGAGGTGCATCTTGCGGGCTTCGTCACGGACTGGGAGCTGCCCGACGGCGAGGAGCGCGAGCGCTGGCTGCACAGCTCGCCCGAGTTCGCGATGAAGAAGCTTTTGGCCGGTGGCATGCCCAGGCTGTTCCAGTTCGCGCGCGTCTTCCGCAACGCCGAGGGCTCGGCGTTGCACCATCCCGAGTTCACCATGCTGGAATGGTATCGTGCCGGCGTCGGTTATGAAGCGATCATGGCGGATTGCGCGGCGCTGCTCGCGCTCACCGGCGCGAGGGAGCTGCGCTGGGGCGAGCATGTCTGCGATCCCGCGGCCGCGCCCGAGCGGCTGACCGTGGCCGAGGCGTTCCAGCGCCATGCTGGCGTCGACCTGTTGGCGACAGTCGGCAGCGCCCAGACGCTCGCCCACGCCTCGGGCGTGGCGATGCATGCCGACGATACCTGGGACGACGTTTTCTTCCGCATCATGTTCGACAAGATCGAGCACAGGTTGGGCATGGGGCGGCCGACGATCCTTTGCGAATATCCGATCTCGATGGCGGCGCTGGCGCGCGCCAAGCCCGGCGATCCGCGGGTGGCCGAACGCTTCGAGCTCTATGTCTGCGGCGTCGAGCTTGCCAACGCCTTTGGTGAGCTCACCGATCCCGCCATCCAGCGCGCCCGCCTGCAGGCCGACATGGACGAAAAGGAACGGCTCTATGGCGTGCGCTGGCCGGTCGATGCGGATTTCCTCGCCGCCGTCGATCACGGCCTGCCGGACTGCGCCGGCGTGGCCTTGGGCTTCGACCGTCTGGTCATGCTGGCGACCGGCGCCCGGCACATCGAGGACGTGCTGTGGCTACCGGTGCGCTGAGAAAATGTCATTGAAGGCGCGCACGGCAGCCTCGGGCCCGTCCTTGTAATTCCACACGCCGCCTGCGACAGCCAGGAAATCGGCGCCGGCTTCGATCACCGGCTTGCAGTTCTCGACCGTGATGCCGCCGATCGCCACACAGGGGATCTCGAACAACTCGCTCCACCATTCGATGATTTCCAACGAAGCGGGCGTGGTGACGATCTTGGTGCTGGACGGGAAGAACGCGCCGAAGGCCACGTAGTCGGCGCCGGCCTCGCCCGCCGTCATGGCGAAGTCGCGCGAGGCCTTGCAGGTGACGCCGATCTGGCGGTCGGGGCCGACGACGCGGCGCGCTTCGGCGTATGGCATGTCGTCCTGGCCGACATGCACGCCGTCGCAGTCGAGCTTCACGGCGAGGTCGGGCCGGTCGTTCATGATGAAGGCCACGCCGCGCTGCTGGCAGATCGGCCGCAAGGTGTCGGCGGCGCGCGCGATGGCGTCGTCGTCCACGCCTTTCAGGCGCAGCTGGAAGGCCGCGACATCGCCGCCGTCAAGCGCCGCCCTGAGTTCATCGGCGAAGATCGCCGGATGTTCGAGGCGTTCGGGCGAAATGATGTAGAGGCGGCAACTTTGGGCGGTCGGCACGCCTTACATCTTGCCCTGATAGATGCCGATGATCTTGTCGAGCATGTCGAGCGCCTGGTCGCGCGGGCGCTGGAAGGTGTTGCGGCCGATGATCGAGCCGTTGGCGCCGCCGTCGCGCAGGCCGCGGATCTCGGTGAACAGGCCCTCGAGGCCGACCGACTTGGCTTCCTCGGCGAGGGCGCGGATCTCCTCCATCATCTCGTACTGGTCCTCGG
>DATHNU010000923.1:0-2961 GCA_035485695.1 Reyranella sp.
AATCCGATCTTGCCCGCCATGTTCTTTCTCCTCGAGAGGTGCGTTAGACGCCGCCGGTGACGTCGATGGTGAGGCCGGTGACGAAATCGGCGTCGGAAGAGGCCAGGAAGCAGATCACGTTCGCCTGGTCGACGGCTTCGGCGACGCGGCGCAGCGGCGTGCGTTCGATCTCCTCGGCCTGCGAGCCCTGCGAGCGTTTCTCCCAGTGCGGCCGGATGCGTTCGGTCAGCGTGATGCTGGGGGCGATGGCATTGACATTGATGCCGTCCGGCCCGAGCTCGTGGGCGAGCTTGCGCGTGAAGGCGATGATGCCGCCCTTGGCCGCGGCATAGGCGCTCGAGCTGTTGGCGCTCAAACCGCGCCCGGCGATTGAGGCCAGGTTGACGATCTTGCCGTGGCGCCGCCGCTTCATCACCGGGATCACGGCATGGGTGAACAGGAAGGTTCCGTCGAGGTTGAAGGCGATCAGCTTCTGCCAGTCGGCGAAACTGAGCTCCTCGGTCGTGGCCTGCGGATTGTCGATCACCGTGCTGCCGCCGACCGCGTTGACCAGGATGTCGATGCGGCCGTGATCGCGCTCGATCTCAGCGACCAGCCTGTCGACCGCGCCGGCGTCCAGCGCGTCGACCAGCCTGCCTTCTGTCTTGCCGCCCGCCTTGCCGCTGGCCTGGCGCAGCGCCGGCACCGCCTCGTCCAGCCGGCCCTGGTGATTGTCCACGGCGATAACCGTCGCACCCTCGCGCGCCATGATCGTTGCGGTGGCCCGGCCGATGCCGTTCGCCGCGGCGCTGATCAGCGCGACCTTGTCCTTGAAGCGCATGGTTTCCTCAGCCCTTGGTCGTCGTTCTTGGTTGGGACGATTGTGTGACCTGGCGCAAGGGAGTCAATCACGCTGACGACCGATCCGGCGCGACGCGTTTGGCCGGTCCCAATTTTCGCACTGCGTCTTCGACGGACTGGAACACGTGGTCGGTGCCGATGGCTGCGATCAGGCCCGAACGGCCGGCTTGGTCTAAAGCCCGCGTGTAGGACAGCCGGGCGATGGCCACGGCGATGCCTTTCGCCTTCAGATCGGCAAAAGCCTGCTGCACGATTTTCGACCCGGTATAGTCGATGTCGATGATGCCGCTGGCCTCGATGACCAGTAGTTCCACCGGCGGATGCTTGGCTGCCACTGCTGCTTCGATGTTGGCGCGGATGCGCTCGGCATTGGTGAAATTGAGCGGCGCGGCCGGCGCGAAGACCAGCACGCCCGGTTCGAACTCACCAGGCTCGATCTTGCCGTGTTCGACCTGGCCGGGCGGCCACCACACGGTGCTCCCGGGCACCCTCGCCAACTCGACGCAGTGGGGCCGGGCGACGATGTAGAGGCTGTGCAGGAAGGACAGCGTGATGGCGAGCACCATGCCGGTCTCGATCGGCATGGCGATGACGAGTGCCGCGCTCGCGATCACCAGCAGGATCTCGAGGCCACCGCGGCGATAGATCCGGATCATCTCGCCGAGGCGAAAGATACGCAGCGCGATGTAGATCAGGATGCCGGCGAGTGCGGCCTGGGCGACATAGACCGTCAGACCCGACGCCAGGACCATCAGCGCGATCATCAGGACGACGGCCGTGAGCGAGGCGATCTGCGAGCGCCCGCCGGCCTCGCGGACGACGGCGGTGCTGGGCGGACTCGAATCGACGGGGAAGGCGCCGACCAGGCTGGCCAGAACGCTGCCGGCGCCGACTCCGGCAAAGTCGCGACTCACATCGTCGGGCTTCTTGTCGTCGGACGGGAACGTCCCGGCCACGGCCGCCGTCTGCATGATGCAGACCATGGCGATCACCAGGGCCAGCGGCACCAGCCGGCCCAACTCGTCGAGGCCGGGCAGGTTGGGCAAGGCGAGCATTGGCAGCCGCTCCGGCAGCGCGCCCATCACGGCGACGCCGCGGGCGTCGAGATGGAATAGCGCCACGGCGAGACCGGCGCCGACGAGACCGATCAGTGCCCCAGGCACATGCGCGCTGATCCGCGCGACACCCAGGGTGACGATCAGCACGCCGAGGCCGATCGCCAGTGCGTAGACATTCGTCTCGCCAAGCCGGCCGGCAATATGGACGAGGCGCAGCAGCATGTGGCCGTGATCTTCGGAGATGCCCAAAAGGGTCGGCAGCTCGCCGATGATGATATGGATCGAGATTCCGGCCAGGAAGCCCGTGGTCACCGGAATCGAAAGGAGCGTGGCCAGCCAGCCGGCCCGGAACAGGCCGACGGCGAGGAGAATGATGCCGACCAGGAGGGCGAGCAGCGTCACCTGCTCGGCATAGTGCGTCGTGCTGGTGACCGCGATCGACGCCAGCGCGCCGGCGAAGATCGGGGCAATGGTCGAATCGGCCTGGACCGACATGAAGCGATTGGCGCCGAAGGCGGCGAAAGCGAGCGATCCGGCGGCAAAGGCATAGAGGCCGGTCTCGGGCGGCATGCCTGCCAGCCGCGCGGTGGCGAGCTGTCCCGGGATGGCAATGGCTGCCAACATCAGCCCGGCGATCAGATCGCTGGTCAGCCATTCCATCCGGTAGCCGCGCAGCGAAGAGAAAAGCCAGTGGGGCATGGCGGCTCCGCTATCCAGCGAGCTGCAAGAAGGGCTTGATCGCCTGCCAGAAGCCGTCGGGATCCTGGATATGCGGCGAGTGCCCGCACTGCGGCAGCTCGAGCAGCGCGGCGCCGGGAATGCCGGCGGCAAGTTCGTACGAGAGGGCAGGCGGCGTCGCCGTGTCGCGCAAGCCGACGACGACCAGCGTGGGATTGCGGATCGCGCCGAGCGCGGCGCGTCGATCGAATCGGGCGAGCGCGCGGCAGGCGGCGGCGAAGTGCTCCGGCCGGGCGACCCGCAGGCTCGCCTTGCGCTGCTCGGCGATCGCCGGGTGCGCGGCGAGAAAATCGTCGGGAAACATTCGTTGCAGTGCCGTCGCGAG
>DATHNU010000924.1:0-3717 GCA_035485695.1 Reyranella sp.
CCATGAAGACGTGCGGACCTTTCAGCAGGATCTCGCCGTCGGACGAAATCCTGGTCTGGGTGTACGGCGCGGTGATGCCGACGGTGCCGAGCTTGATGCGGTTGGGCATGCCGGTCGCCAGGCCGCAATTCTCGGTCTGGCCGTAGACCTCGCGCATGTCGACGCCCAGCGCGCGATACCACTTGATCAGGTCGGGGGCGATCGGCGCCGCGCCGGTGCCGGCGAAGCGCACGCGGTGCATGCCGATGGCGCGCTTGATGTTGTCCAGCACCAGGAAGTCGGCGATGCCGTGCAGTGCCCGGAGGATGGGCGAGGGTCGCTGGCCCGCCAGCTCCGTCTCGGCCACTTTCAGGCCGATGCCGAGCGCCCACTGGTAGGCCTTGCGGCCGATCCAGGTCGCTTCCTTCATGCGGATGGCGATGCCGGAATAGAAGCGCTCCCAGATGCGCGGCACGGCGAAGAAGGTGGTCGGCGCCACCTCTCGGATGTTGTCGGGCACCGTCTCCGCGCTCTCGGCGAAGTTGGCGATGGCGCCGGAGCGCAACGGCAGGAAGGCGGTGAAGGTGCGCTCGGCGATGTGGCAGAGCGGCAGGAAGGCGAGCTGCTCGTCGTCGGTGCCGAGCGGGATGAAGGCGTCGGCGTTGCGCATCTGGAAAACGACGTTGCGGTGCGACAGCATCGCGCCCTTGGCCGGACCGGTGGTGCCGGACGTGTAGACCAGCAGGGCGAGCTGATCGGCCTGGGAGCCCGCGACCAGCTCTTCCCATAGGCCGGGGTGCGCCGCGTCGTGCTCGCGGCCGAGCGCCAGGAGATCGTCGAACGGCATGACCAGCGGATCGCTGAAATCGGCGAGCCCTTCCATATCGAAGACGAAGACCTTGACGATCCCAGGGCAGCGCCCGCGCACCTCGATGAACTTGTCGAGCTGCTCGTCGTTCTCGACGAACAGGAAGCGCGAACGGCTGTCGTTCAGGATGTAGTCGACCTGCTTGGCCGAGTCGGTCGGATAGATGCCGTTGCTCACGCCGCCCGCGCCCATCGTGCCCATGTCGGCGTAGAGCCATTCCGGCACGGTGTCGGCCAGGATCGACACGACCTCGCCGCGCGCGAGGCCGAGCCTGACGAGGCCCATGCCGGTCCAGCGCGCGCGCTGGCCGTAATCGCGCCACGACGTGGCGCGCCAGATGCCGAGATCCTTCTCGCGGAAGGCGGTGCGGCCGTCACGCGCTTTCACCTGGTGCCAGAACAGCTTGGGAATCGTGTCGCAGCCTTCGATCTCGATGCGTTCGCAGGCCTCCAGCATCGCTTGCTCCCTCATCGCCCCTGTCTTCGCTATCGCCATGTCTTGCGCTTCTTCCAGCGCCGCTGGCCGCGGGCGCCCTGTTCCTTGATGCCCAGATAGAATTCCTTGATGTCTTCCTTTTCCATCAGCCGCGCGCAGCTGTCGGCCATGACGATGCGGCCGACCTCGAGCACGTAGCCGAAATCGGCGGTCTGCAGCGCCATGTTGGCGTTCTGCTCGACCAGCAGGATGGTGACGCCGCGCTCGCGGTTGATGCGCACGACGATGTCGAAGATGTCCTTCACCAGCTTGGGCGAGAGGCCGAGCGACGGCTCGTCGAGCAGCATCAGCCGCGGCCGCGCCATCAGCGCGCGGCTGATCGCCAGCATCTGCTGCTCGCCGCCCGACAGCGAGCCGGCGCGCTGGTCGGCGCGCTCGCGCAACACCGGGAAGTAGCCGAACACCGCCTCGAGATCCTGGGCGACCCCGTCGGCGTCGCGCCGCGTGTAGGCGCCCATGCGCAGGTTCTCGCGCACGCTCAGGAAGGGAAAGACCTCGCGGCCCTCGGGCACATGGCTGACGCCCAGCCGCATCACCCTGTCGGGATCCATGCGCCGGATCTCGTTTCCCTCGAAGACGACGCTGCCCTTCTGCGGGTCCATGACGCCGCATATCGTCTTGAGCACGGTGGTCTTGCCGGCCCCATTGGCCCCCAGGATGGTGACGATGCCGCCCTTCGGCACGTCGAACGAGACGCCGCGGATGGCCATGATCGGCCCGTAGTAGGTCTCGATGTTGGTGACCTTGAGGATCGGGTCGACGGTCATGGTCTCACCTTATCCCCCATGTTCCTCTCCCCCTTGGGGGAGAGGCTAGGTGAGGGGGTGCCACGCACGTGCTGTCGAACCCCCTCACCCAACCTCTCCCCCAATGGGGAGAGGAGCTTGAGTCGGTGGGGGAGGGAGATAAAAAGAGGACTCGTCACCACCTCATCCCCCAAGATACGCGCGGATGACTTCGGGATGGGCCTGGACCTCGGCCGGCGTGCCCAGGGCGAGCGGGCGGCCGTAGTTCAGCGCCAGGACGCGGTCGGACACCGCCGAGACCAGGCTCATGTCGTGCTCGACCATCAGCACCGTGATGCCGAGCAGATCGCGGATGTCCTGGATCCAGAAGGCCATGTCTTCCGTCTCCTCGACATTGAGGCCGGAGGACGGCTCGTCGAGCAGCAGCAGCCGGGGATCGGTGCAGAGCGCGCGCGCCAGCTCCGTCACCTTGCGCACGCCGTAGGGCAGGTTGACGATCAGGCTGTCGCGATATTGCTGCAGGTCGAGGAAGTCGATGGCCTTCTCTACGGCCTCGCGGTGCTCGATCTCCATGCGCCGCACCGATGGCAGGAACAGGAGCTCGGAAAAGAAGCCTGACTTCTTGTGGGCATGGCGCGCCAGCAGGAGGTTCTGCAGCAGCGTCGCATGCTCGAACAGCTCGATGTTCTGGAAGGTGCGGGCGATGCCCAGCGCCGCGATCTGGTGCGGCGGCACGTTGGTAATGTCGGTGCCGTTGAAGCTGAGGCGGCCCGCCGTCGGCTCGTAGATGCGGCTCACCAGGTTGAAGATGGTGGTCTTGCCGGCGCCGTTGGGGCCGATGATGGTGAAGACCTCGCCCTGCTCGACGGCGAAGCTCACGCCGTCGACGGCGCGGATGCCGCCGAAATGGATCGAGAGTTGGTCGGCCTCGAAGAAGCTCATCGCAGCCGCTCCGACCGCATGTAGGTCTTCTGTCGCTTGAAGGTGGCGGCCTTGTACATCGGGAAGGTCGAGAAGAAGAGCCGGATCTTGAGCCAGCGCCCATAGATGCCGAGCGGCTCGAGCAGGATCACCAGCACCAGGATGAGGCCGAAGATGCCGGCCTCGACGCCGGGCTTCTTGAGGAAGTTGCCGATAAGCTCGCCCACGACGCCGATCGCCGCGATGCCTGTGCTCGATGCCGCGTCGGCCATGGTGTCGGGGATCGAATCGCGCAGGATGGCGATGACGGGCGGCAGGAGGGCCACGAAGATGGCGCCGAACACCGCGCCGTGCAGCGAGCCCAACCCGCCCACGATCACCAGCAGCAGGAACTGGATCGACAGCAGGATGGTGAAGATGTCGGGCGCGAGGTAGGCGATCTTGTGGGCGAACAGCGCGCCCGCCAGTCCCATCAGCCCGGCCGAGTAGGCGAAGGCCATCGACTTGTAGATCGCGAGGTTCACACCCATCGACTGGGCGGCGATCTCGCTGTCGCGGATGGCGATCCAGGCGCGGCCGGTCGGCGCACGCAGCAGGTTGCGCGTCAGCCAGAGCACGATCACCAGGAAGAACAGGCAGAGGAAATAGAAGGAGCGGCCGTCGTTGACGGCCCAACCGAAGATCACCGGCGAATCGACCTTCATGCCG
>DATHNU010000925.1:0-2706 GCA_035485695.1 Reyranella sp.
CGTCAAGCAGCCATGACGGCGGCCGCGCCGCTCGCCGTGACGATGGGCGAGCCGGCCGGTATCGGCGGCGAACTCAGCCTCAAAGCCTGGTCGATGCGCCAACGCGGCGCGCGGCCCTTCTTCGTCCTCGACGACGCCGTCCGCTTGGCCGCCCTTGCCGACAAGCTCGGGCTCGATGTCCCGGTGCGCCAGATCGCGCGGCCGGCCGACGCCCGCGCTGTCTTCGACACGGCGTTGCCCGTGCTCGCGGTGCAGCTGCGCGGACCCGTGCGGGCCGGCCATCCGGATCCAGCCAATGCGCCGGCCACCCTGGAGGCCATCGAGCGCGGCGCCCGATTGGCGCTTGCCGGGGAGATCGCCGGCATGGTGACCAACCCCATCCAGAAGAAGACCCTCCAGGACGCCGGCTTCCGACATCCCGGTCATACCGAATATCTGGCCGAGCTGGCGGGCGGGGTCGACGTGGCCATGATGCTCGCCTGCCCCGAATTGCGCGTCGTGCCGGTCACCATCCACCTCTCCCTGGCCGAGGCGGTGCGCACCCTTGACAGCGTCAAGATCGTTCGGGCGGGCCGCATCGCCGCGGCCGGCCTCAAGGCGCTGTTCGGCATCGACCGTCCGCGACTCGCCGTGGCCGGTCTCAACCCGCATGCCGGCGAGCAGGGCTCGATGGGCGACGAAGAGGGGCGGCTGATCGCGCCCGCGATCGAAGTGCTGAAGCGCGACGGCATCGATGCGCGAGGCCCCGCGCCGGCCGACACGCTGTTCCACGCCGCCGCCCGGGCGACCTATGACGCAGCCCTTTGCATGTATCACGACCAGGCCCTGATCCCGATCAAGACCGTGGATTTTGCCGGCGGGGTCAACGTGACCCTGGGCCTGCCCTTCGTGCGGACCTCGCCCGATCACGGCACGGCGCTCGACATTGCCGGCGCCGGCCGCGCCGATCCGGCGAGCCTCATCGCCGCGCTGCGGATGGCGGACGACATGGCCCGCCGGCGCCACACCTGAACGGCAGGCCCGAGATGGACGAGCTCGCCCGGCTGCCGCCGCTGCGCGAGACCATCGCCGCCCACGGTCTCGATGCGCGCAAGCGCCTCGGCCAGCATTTCCTGCTCGACCTCAACCTGACCCGGCGCATCGCCCGTGCCGCGGCGCCGCTCGCCGGAGGAACCGTGATCGAGGTCGGCCCTGGTCCGGGGGGCCTCACGCGCGCCCTGCTCCTGGAGGGCGCCACCCAGGTGATCGCCCTTGAAGTCGATGCCAGGGCCGTCGTGGCCCTCGAGGAACTGGTCCGCGCGGCTGCCGGGCGGCTGCGGGTCGTCCAGGCGGACGCTCTGCGGGCCGTTCTGGCGGAGCTGGGCCCCTCGCCGCGCCGGATCGTCGCCAACCTGCCTTACAACGTCTCGACGGCCCTGCTGGTGCGTTGGCTGCACCAGGCGGATGACGTCACCGACATGGTCCTGATGTTCCAGAAGGAGGTGGTCGACCGGCTGGTGGCCCTGCCCCGCAGCAAGGAGTACGGCCGGCTCTCCGTGCTGGCCCAGCATGTCTGCACCGTGCAGCGCCTGTTTGACGTAGCACCCTCGGCCTTCGTCCCGCCGCCCAAGGTCACCTCCTCCGTCGTGCAGTTGCGACCGCGACCCACTGATCATCGATTGGCCGACTTGGGGCCTCTGGAGAGGGTCACGGCCGCCGCCTTCGGTCAGCGCCGCAAGATGATGCGCGGCGCGCTCGGCAGCGTTTTCAGCGATCCTACGGCGGTTCTCACAAGGCTCGGCCTTTCACCTACGGCACGGGCCGAGGAACTGGCGGTGGCAGATTTCGTGCGGCTGAGCGAAGCGCTGTCCTTATCCCCAGGTTAATTTCACGACCCTTGATCTTTGGCAGGCTCGCAAAGGAACTGGGCTATTGACAATATGAGTGAGCACTCACTATTATTCATTCCATGATCCGCTCCTGGGCGTTCAACCTCTTCTTTTACGGCTTCACGTTACTCACCGCGCTCGTCGGCATCATTCTCGTGCCGATCCCCACGCCGGTGCTGCTGCGCGGCCTGCTCCACCATTGGGCCCGCGCCGTCGTGTGGGCCGCGCGCTGGATCGGCGGCATGAAGGTCGAGATCCGCGGCCGCGACAATCTTCCCGCCAAAGGGCCTGCCCTGCTCGCCAACAAGCACCAGAGCGAGAGCGACGGCATCTTCCTGGCGGCCAACATTCCCGGCATCACCTTCGTCGCCATGCAGGAGCTGTTCCGCTATCCGCTGATCGGCGCGATCCTCTACCGCCTGCAGATGATCCGCGTCGACACGTGCGGCGGCGGCAAGGAGCGCGAGCATCTCGCCCAATTCGCCAAGCGCGCCCATGACAGCGGCCGCCACATCGCGATCTATCCCGAGGGCAACCTGATGGCGCCGGGCGAGCGCGAACGCTACCGCTCGGGCATCTACTACCTCTATCGCGATCTCGGCCTGCCGGTGACGCCGGTCGCGACCTCGCTGGGCCTGCTGTGGAACCGCCGCGACTGGCGGAAGAAAGCGGGACGCGCCGCCATCGAGTTCCTGCCCGCCATCGAACCCGGCCTCGACAAGCACGCCTTCATGCGCCGCCTGGAGGACACGATCGAGACGGCGAGTGACCGGCTGATCGCCGAGTTCTCCGGCCGGCCCTACGCCGCCTCGCAGCTCGTCCTGCGCTCGCAAGGCCA
>DATHNU010000926.1:0-6752 GCA_035485695.1 Reyranella sp.
CGGCGCATCGAGCCCGCCAAGCTGCGCCAGCTGGTCGATACCGTGCCGTTCGATTCGGAGCGGGCGCGGCAGGAGAACCTGGTGGATCGCATCGGCTATCGCAGCGACGCGCTGGACGAGGTCGCAACGCGGGCCAAGAGCCGCGATCTCGTCACCTTGTCCGAATATGCCGGCGATGAATCGCGACCCAAGCCGCACGGCGAGGTCGTGGCGCTGGTGCGGATCAGCGGCGCCATCACGTCCGGGTCGGGCGGCGACAGCCCGCTGGACGACGACGTCGTGGCGTCGGCCGATGACGTCGTCGACGCACTCGACCAGGCGGCGCGGGCCAAGGAAGTACGCGCCATCGTCCTGCGCATCGATTCGCCCGGCGGCACCTATCCCGCCGCCGACGCCATCGCCGATGCCGTGGGCCGCGCCCGTTCGGCAGGCAAGCCGGTGATCGTCTCGATGGGCGACGTGGCGGCGTCGGGCGGCTACCTCGCCGCCATTCGCGGCGACGTCATCGTGGCCCAGCCCACCACCATCACCGCCTCGATCGGCGTCTTCAGCATCTGGCCCGTGGCGGCCGACCTGCTGGCATCGCTCGGCGTCAAGATCGACCGCTTGAGCATCGGCACAAATGCCGGGATGTACTCGCCTTTCCACGCGCCCACGCCGGCGCAGAGCGCCGCTGTCTCGCGCGAGCTCGACACGGTCTACGCGGAGTTCACGCGCCAGGTCGGCGAGGCCCGCAAGCTCGACGGCGCCAGGCTCGATGCGGCCGCCCGCGGCCGCGTCCTGTCCGGCAACGACGCCAAGAAGGCCGGCCTGATCGACGAGCTGGGCGGCCTGCAGCTCGCGCTCAACATCGCCAAGGCCAAGGCCGGCATCGACGAATCGCGGCAGGTCGAGATCCACCCCTTCCCGGCCGAGTCCGAGCGCTGGCAGAAGGTGCTGGAGCGCGTCCTGCGGCTGGGCGGCCTCGACACGATCGGCCCGAGCCTGCGTGCGCCGCGTGAGGTTCGCGAGACCCTGGCCCGCTTCGGCATCGTGGCGCGGCCCGGCAACGTCCGCTTGCCGCCGCTGCCGCCGCTGTGGCGCTAGTTCATCACGCACGCTGTCATCCCGAGGCCGCAGGCCGAGGGACCTTTAAGGCCATAAGCAAAGGTCCCTCGCTACGCTCGGGATGACAGCATTTCCTTGGTTGAAATCGTGTGCCCAAACCTAAAGACGAACGCTCGCGAGAGTTTCAAGCGCATCGCCATCGCGGCGCAGCAGCGCCAGTTCCTCGATCCGGCCGTGCATGGGCAGGTGCTGGCGCTCGACAATGCGGGCGACCTGCTCCGCATCGGCCGCGCGATCGAACCGCCCCAGGGTGATGTGCGGCTCGAACGGTTCGCCGCCCGCCCTCGGGTTGAGCTCGTCATAGAGACTTGTGAGTTCGGCGCCGCCGTCGGCCGGCACCGCATAGAGGTAGGCCGCACGCGAGGGCGGCGTCATGTCGTGGCGGCCCAGGCGGTCGAGCACGAACCAGAAGGGCCGCCGGCCCGCAAGCCCGGCGAGAGCGTCGCGCAGCCTCGCCTCCTGCGCAGCGGCCGCGCCGAACACCAGGGTGAAATGCGGGCCGATCTGAGCGGCCTCGCGCGGATGGTACTGCGCCCGCAGCCGGCGTAGGGCGGTGTCGTCGGCCTCGGCCAGCACCGGCCAGGCCACGACATAGAGCATGTCAGCCGTAGCTCTTGGCCATGCCGAAGGCCGGATCCATCGCCGCACCGTAGGGCGGGAACGGATAGCGCAGGCCGTTCTTGCCGAGATGGCCCATGCCCTCGATGGCGCGCAGGAACTCGTCGGGCGGGCAGGCCATCAAAAGCTCGTCGTCGGCCACGCCGCCGTAGCGGCGCTCGGCATAGCAGGGCAGCGACAGCGAGGTCTGGCGGGTGGCGAGCGCCCTGCCCCACGAATCGGCGCAGGCGCTCTCGCCGGTCACGGTGAAGTCGTAGCGGCGGTAGCGGTGGAACTGCAGGCCGTTGATGAAATAGATCATCTGGCCGGGCGAGCCGTAGAACAGGCAGATGTCCGGCGGATCGAGTCGCGCCGAGCGCAGCGGCGACACGACCAGGCCGTTGTACTTGCCGTCGGGCACCCGCGGCATCTGCGCCTGGTGCGCGGCCGAGGCTTCCTTGTTGCCGAACCACACGCCGTTCATGTGATCGCCCGAGAGGAAGCCCTCGCCGGGATGGTTGAGCCCGACCACGCCGCCGCAATTGCCGCCGCGCGTGTTGTCGACGGTGATGCCGAGCGTAAAACCGTACCAGCGCGACTGGGTCACCATCTGACACATGGTGAATTTCATGCCATCGGTCGGCTTGCGCACGCCCTGAATCTTGTCCATCTCGGCCGGATCCTCGAACAGCCGCATGCCGATCGGCTGCGTGCGGATGCGCAGGAGTTCGATCAGCTTGGCCGTGGCCTCGGCCAGCATGGCGCCGGTGATCTTCTCCGGCGGCGTCCACGGCGCGGTCTTGTAGCCCGGCGGCAAGGTCTGGACGTTCATGGTTTCCTCCGTGTCTGGCTAGCCTCCCTTCGCTCCTGCGGAGCTTCGGAAGGCTTGGCTTGCAATACTTACGCTACGTCACCCGAAGCTGCCATGCAGCGTAGGGTGGCTAGGTGAGGTTCAGCCCACCATCGGCGATGATGATCTCTCCGGTAACGTAGTCGTTGGCGACCAGGGCGGCCACCAGATCGGCGATGTCCTCGGGCCGGGCCGCGCGTCGCATGGCGGATTTTGTGTTCCAGAGCGCCGTCGCCTCGGGCCAGTCCGCGCCCATGGCCGTCTCGACCAGGCCAGGCACCACGCAGTTGACCCGGATCGCCGGTCCCAAGGCCAGCGCCAACAGGCGCGTGGTGTGATGCAGGCCCGCTTTGGCCACGGCGTAGGGGATGGACGCCCCCTTGGGCCTCACGCCGGCGTGGGTGCCGATATTCACGATCGAGGCCGGCCGTCCGCTCTCCGCCGACTTGCGCAGCGCCGGCTCGGCTTCGGCGACCAACACGAACGGCGCAATCAAATTGATGTCGAGCATGCGCCGCCAGATGGCCGGCGTGGCCGCCTTGAGGTCAGTGTGGGGGATGCGGACCGCTTCGCCGGCGTTGTTGATCAGCACGTCGAGCCGTCCGTGATGCTTGACGACGGCGGCGACGAGATCGCGCGTCGCAGCCTCATCGCCCAGATCGGCCTGATGGTAGCTGGCGCCCGGCAGCTCGGCCGCCATCACGCGGCCGGCGTCGACGGACCGCCTGCCATGTAGCGCGACCGCGTAGCCTTCGCGCGCGAGACGGCGGGCGATGGCGGCGCCGATGCCCGAGGTCGAGCCGGTGACGAGGGCGACGCGCTCAGACACTGGCCTTCAGGGCCTCAAGGGTTTCGTCGGGCCGCTCGACGATCATGAAGTGCCCGCTGTTGGGGATCAGCACGGTGCGCGAACCGGCAATGGCTGTGGCCAATGGTTTGGCCTTGGCGGCGGGCGTCATGAGATCGCCGTCGCCCAGCACGAGCACCGTCGGACATTTCACCTGCGCGCCGCGCGCAAGGGCGTCCTTGTAGGCGTTGCAGGCCGCGAGATCGGCATGGATCACGCCGGGCTTGTTGCCCGACAGGACGGCCAGCGATTCGCGTCGCAACCACAGACCGGGCGAGACCATACCGCCTTTGTGCAAGGCATTGCCCATGCCCCAGAAGGTCATCAGCTCCTGGACCTTGACGGTATCGGCCTTGGCCGATTCTAGCATCTCGGGATGCACCGGCATCTCGGCCGCCACGCCGCACAGACCGAGCGCGCGCACCTTGTCGGGGAAGCGCGCGGCGGCCTCGATCGCGACCAGGGCGCCCATCGAATGGCCAACCAGCGCGGCGCTCTTCAGCCCCGCCGCGTCGAGCAGGGCCGCGGTCCAGTCGGCCACAGCGGCGATGCTGTCGAGCGCCGGCCCCTCGGACCAGCCATGCGCCGGGAAGTCGATCGCCAGCACGCTCCGTCCGTGATGGGCGAACCAGCGGGTCTGCAGGCGCCAGACGGTGCGGTCGAAGCCCGCGCCATGGAGGAACACGACGGCGGGCCTGGCCGGGTCGAAGTCGGTGCCTCCGGTCGTCGCGAAGACGGTGCGGCCGTTGACGGTGAGCTTCACGGTCAGCCTTTCGCGGCCGCGCGCAGAGCCTGCGCGAGATCGTCCAAAAGATCGTCGGGATCTTCCAGCCCGACCGAGAGGCGGATCATGCCCTCGCCGATCCCCGCCTCCTTGAGGGCCGCTGCATCGAGCTGGGCGTGCGTGGTCGAAGCGGGATGAATCACCAGCGACTTGGCGTCGCCCACGTTGGCGAGATGCGAGAAGAGCTTTAGCCGCTCGATGAAACGTCGGCCGGCCTCGCGCCCGCCCTTGATGTCAAAGCTGAAGATCGAGCCCGCCCCCTTGGGCAAGAGCACTTTCGCCAGCGCATGGTCGGGATGGTCGGGCAGCTCCGGCGAAGCGATGCGCTCGACCGCCGGGTTGGCCTTAAGGAAAGCGATGACCTTGCGGGCGTTCTCGACGTGGCGCGCCATGCGCAGCGGCAGGGTCTCCAGCCCCTGCAGCAGGTAGAAGGCCGTCTGCGGCGCCATGCAGGAGCCGAAGTCGCGGACGCCCTCGGTGCGCGCCCGCATGATGAAGGCGTGTGGGCCGAACTCCTCGGCGAAGTCGATGCCGTGATAGCCGGCATAGGGTTCGGTCAAGGTCGGGAAGTTGCCCGAGCCTTCCCAGTCGAAGCGGCCGGAGTCGACGATCACGCCGCCGATCGCAACGCCATGGCCGCCAATGAACTTGGTGGCCGAGTGGAACACGATGTCGGCGCCCAGGGTGAGTGGCCGGCAGAGCACCGGCGAAGCGAAGGTGTTGTCGATCATCAGCGGGATCTTGGCGGCATGCGCGATCGCGGCGATGGCCGGGATGTCCAAAACCTCGCCACCCGGATTGCCGATGGTCTCGCCCAGCACCAGTCGCGTCTCGGGCCGGATGGCCTTGGCGAACCCGCCATGGTCGCGCGGGTTGACGAAAGTCGTGTCGATGCCGAAGCGCGGCAGGGTGAGCGCCAGCATGTTGCGCGTGCCGCCATAGAGCGAGGTCGAGGCGACGATGTGGTTACCAGCGCCCATCAGGGTGGCGATGGCGATATGCAGTGCGGCCTGGCCGCTGGCCACGCCCAACGCCCCCGATCCCTCCTCCAGCGCGGCGACCCGTTCCTCGAACACCGCGACGGTGGGATTGGAGATGCGGCTATAAATGTGGCCGCCGACTTCGAGATTGAACAGGCTGGCGGCATGGTCGACGTCGCGGAACACGAAGGACGTCGTCTGGTAGATCGGTACGGCCCGTGCGCCGGTGACGGGGTCGGGATGCTGGCCGGCATGCAGCGCCAGCGTGTCGGGCTTCAGGAACTTGGCGTCGGCCACGGTATTTTCCTTATTGTGCGGTCCAGCCGCCGTCGGACACCAGCGCGGTGCCCTGCATGTTGGAGGCGGTGTCGGAGGCGAGGAAGACGGCGAGGCCGGCGATCTGCTCGGCCGTGGTGAACTGCACCTGCGGCTGTTTCTCGGCGATCAGCAGGCGGCTTGCCTGCTCGACGGAGAGCCTGTCGGCTTTGGCCCGCACCTCGATCTGGGCCAGCGCGAGCGGCGTCGAGACGAATCCGGGACAGATCGCATTGCAGGTGACGCCGCTGTCGGCGCATTCGATGCCCATGACCTTGGTGAGGCCGATCAGGCCGTGCTTGGCCGCTACATAGGCGACCTTGTGGGTCGAGGCGACGAGGCCATGCGTGCTGGCGATGTTGATGATGCGACCCCAGCCCTTCTGCTTCATCGCCGGCAGCGCGGCGCGGATGGTGTGGAACGACGCGCTGAGATTGATGGCAATGATGGCGTCCCATCTGTCCGGCGGAAAGTTCTCGACCCGCGCCACGTGCTGGATGCCGGCGTTGTTCACCAGGATGTCGATGCCGCCCAGCTTGCCCTGGGTGTCGGCCACGAGGCCGGCGATCTCCGCGGGCTTGCTCATGTCGGCGGCATTGTACGCGACCGTGACGCCGGCCTTGCGGGCGACGCCGTCACGCAGCGCCTCGATCGCGTCGCGATCGCCCAGCCCGTTCAGCATCACGCGGCAGCCTTCGGCCGCGAAGGCCTGGGCGATGGCGAGACCGATTCCGCTGGTCGACCCGGTGACCAGCGCCGCCTTGCCTTCAAGCGACATCGAGGTTCACTTCTTGAAGAAGGACGCGGCTGCCGAGGCGTGACTCTGCTTGGCCTTGAGCTTTTCCTCGACGCGGACGATCTCGGCCTTCAACACGGAGATATACTCCTTGAGGTCGTCGATGTTCATGGCATCGAGGTTCTTAGGCTGCGTCTTCTTCTGTCGGGGGTCGAGATCGTCGAGTTCGAAGGCCATGGCGGGACTCCACGGAAGCGGCTAAGGGAGACCTAGCACTGCTCCCATTTATTCGAAAGGCCGACCATGAGCGCTCTTCCCGCAACGATGACCTGCGTCGAGATCAAGAAGCCGGGCGGGCCCGAAGCGCTGGTGCCGACGACGCGGCCCGTGCCGCAGCCCAAGGACGGCGAGATCCTGATCAAGGTCGCGGCGACCGGCGTCAATCGCCCGGACATCGCCCAGCGCGCCGGCCTCTATCCGCCGCCGCCGGGCGCGTCGGACCTGCCGGGCCTCGAGGCCGCGGGCACCGTGGCGGC
>DATHNU010000927.1:0-4487 GCA_035485695.1 Reyranella sp.
TACGCTGCCCTAATCAGCAGGAGAGTGGTCTTGGTTCAGATGCTGTTTCGATCGGAAACGATCTTGCCCTATGCAGCATCCGCCATGCAAACCTTGTCCCACGCGCCTCGCAGTGGATTCCCCGCCTCACTGGCCGTCCAACCGTCGTCTCGACCGGAGCGCGTCAGGACATCGGGGTTTGAGTATCGCCGGGTCGGGACGCGCGCGCCCTCACCGCCTCGGCGGCCTCTGCAACGCTCGGATAGGACGGCGCGTCCGCATCCGGCGCCAGCGACAGGCCGCGCTCGATATCGCGTCGCACCCGGTCGCGCAGGTTGCCGAAGACGAGCGCGATGCCGCGTTCGGCAAGCTCGCGGTCGAGCTCGACCAGCATCTCGCACGCCATCAGGTCGACATCGTGGATGGCGCCGCCATCCACCACGACTCCCGCCAGCGGCTGGGGCGCGGCGTCGATCAGCGCCTCGATGCGGTCGCGGAAGAGGCTGCAATTGGCGAAGAAGAGCGGCGCGGAAAAGCGATAGACCAGCAGCCCGGGCACGGGCGCCGCATCGGGCCGTTGCTCGGTGTCGTGCCAGGTGCCGTCCGGCGCACGGCCGAGCACGGCGGTGGGCGGAAAGGCCAGCGCGCGCAGCAGCAGGATCAGCGAGAAGACGACGCCGATCAGGATGCCCTCCATGATGCCCAGCGCCAGCACGCCCGCGAGCGTCACCAGCGCCGCGGCCAGGCTGATGCCGCGGAAGCGCCAGAGGCGGACGAACTCGCCCACATCGCAGAGCGTCCAGGCCGAGGCCATCAGGATGCCGCCCAGCGCCGCCAGCGGCAGATGATAAAGCAGGCCGGCGAACCACAGCATGACCGCGGCCACGACCACGGCGGCGATGGCCGACGTCACCTGCGTGCGGCTGCCGGCCGCCTCGGCGACGGCGGTGCGCGAATCGCTGGCGCTGATCGGCAGGCCGTGGCTGAGGCCCGACGCGAGGTTGGCCACGCCGATGGCCAAAAGCTCCTGGTCGGCATCGATGCGCTCGCCGATGCGCGCGGCGAAGCCGCGGGCCGTGACGACCGTATCGGAGAAGGAGAGCAGCGCCGCCACCAGGGCGACCGGCAGCAGGCTGTCGAAGTCGTCGAGCGAGAGCAGCGGCAGCGAGAAGCCGGGCAGGCCGGTCGGGATGCGGCCGATCACGGCGACGCCATGGCTCTCGAGATCGAGCAGCACCACGGCCAGGCCCGAGACGACCAGCGCCACGACCGCGCCCGGCACGCGCGGCGGCGGCAGAGCAGGATGACGGCGAAGGTGGCGCCGCCGATCGCCAGGGTGACAGGGTTGGTGGCGCCGAGCTGCGGCAGCGCGTTTAGAAGCTGCTCGAGCGCGGTCTCGCCGGCGGACTTGATGCCCAGCACCTTGGGCAATTGCGCGACCGCCACCACCACGGCGAGCCCGTGCATGAAGCCCACGATGACCGGCTTGCTGAGGAAGTTGGCGACGAAGCCCAGCCGCAGCAGCCCGGCCAGCAGGCAGAGCACGCCGGTCATGACGCCAAGCCCCGCCGCGAGCAGCGCCAACCGCCCGGCATCGCCCAGCGCCAGCGGCGCCACGGCGACGGCGACGATGGCCGCCATCGCGGTATCGGGGCCGACGATCAGCAGGCGCGAGCTGCCGAACAGGGCGTAGGCGATCAGGGGCAGCATGCTGCCATAGAGGCCGGCCAGCGGCAGGCCGGCCAGCTCGCCATAGGCCAGGCCCACCGGCACCATCACCGCCCCCAAGGTCAGGCCCGCCGCGAGGTCGTGCGGCAGGAACGACGCCTTGTAGGATTTGAGTGTCGCCAGGCCGGGCACCCAGCGCGCGATCTTCATGCGGCCTCGCGCGTTTCGCGATTGGCTGCCGGCTGAAGAGGCAAGGACGGCCACCTCAACAGGATCGATCGACAGGTTCCTCTCCGCACCGGCCTTCTCACCCCTGACATCATGCAGCGTCCGCCAACGGGCGGGCTCGCTCGATGCGCTTGCGGTCGCGGGGGCTGTGCATCACCTCCCACAGATCGGTGCGCCGCTGCACGTTCAACCAGAAGTCCGGGCTGTTGCCGAACACGCGCGCGAGGATGAGCGCCGTGGCCGCCGTCACGTTCCTTCGACCGTTGCACAATTCATTGACGTGCTTGCGCTGAACGCCCATGGCTTCGGCCAGCGCGCCCTGGGTCAGCCCCAGCGGCAGCATGAATTCCTCGGTAAGAATCTCGCCAACTGTGACCGGCTTGCGCTTCGTCGTGAGCATGATCACCTTCACCTGTAGCTATGGTCGTCCAGATAGAGGCCGGTCGCTTCGCGACCGCGAATTGATGACCCGCCATGAAACGCAAACGCGTTGCCCAGATCTTGAACACCTTAACCGAACTGCTCAACCACCGCAGACCACAAGCGCCAGACCTCGTCGTTCGTGCTGTCTAAGGCTGTCTGGACCATGACAAGCTTTGAGGCCGGATCGATGCAGATGCGCTGGCCATAGTCGCCGACCAATGCGAACTGGCGCCTGGTCCCGGGCAGCAACCACAGCAGATAGCCGTAGCCAAACCAAGGCATGGCCTTGTTCGGCGCCAAATAGGCATCCGACGGTCGCACGGTCGTTGCGTCGATCATCCATTGTACCGGAATGATCTGCTTGCCTTCCCATGCTCCGTCATGGGCAAGCAGGCGCCCGAGCCGGGCGTAATCGCGCATTACTGCGCTAAAGCCGAAATGGCCCAGTTCAAACCCTTCTGCGTCCACCAGCCATGTGGCGTCGGCTTCTGCGCCGATCGGCTGCCAAACCTTTTCCTGCAAATAGTCCGAAGCCGACTTGCCGGTGGCGTAACGCAGCACCACGCCGAGGACATCGGGTTCGATGCTGGCATAGGAGTATCTCGTTCCTGGTGAGGCGATCCGTCGATTGAATTGCACGATGCTGTTGATCGTGCCTTTCCCGACAATCCAGGACCCGGCGACCATGTCGCGCCACAGACGTTTGAGGTCGCGTTCGCCATCGCTGGCTTCGCCAAATTCAACGCCGGAAGACATGTGCAGCAGGTCGCGGATCGGCGTCCGGCCATATTCGGTGCCCTTGAACCCCGGCACATAGGCTTCCGTCGTGTCATCGACCGACTTGATCGCGCCCGTGGAGATGGCGATGCCGATCAACAGTCCGGTGATCGACTTGACCATCGACTGGGCAACAAGCCGGTCGCGGTCGGTTCGATCATATTGATACTGCTCAAAGAGAATTCGGTCGTCCTGGGCGATCACCAGTCCCGTGACGGGGTTGCGCGACAGATAGTCAGCCGGTGACGATTGGTTTCCCTGAAAGCGATAGCGAATCTCCGACGCCGAGCGTTTGAACATCCATGGCACGGCGGCGCAGCTCACCTTTCGCGTCGTATAAATTTCATCGAGATGGCTGAATGCGCCGACGCGATATTTCGGGCCCCATGGGTTGCCCGTGAGCTGAGCACGCGGAAAACCGGGGACAGGATAACCTTCATCCGCGCCGTAAAGCTTCGCGTCCGGCCCTCTGTGAGCAAAGGTCGGACCCACGCCGTCTTCAGGCACTCCCCTCTCGGGAATCGATTGGGCGATCGCGTCGTTGCTCCTGGCGCCGCCGAATGCGGCGGTAGCGGCGAGACCTGCAAGCGCTCGGCGACGAGAGAATAGCTGTAGCGACTTGCTCGACATCTGGTCACACAATTCCAGGGTGATCAGATCTGGCGACCATCAGATGGCAAATGCAAGGCGAATGGGAAGAAGATGGGACGTCGGCAGGCGCATCAGCCGAGGCCGCTTACGCATACGTGGCCCCTGCCGTTGCAAGGGAGGAATCAGAGGCGGCCCTTGCGTCTCGCCACCGCCTCGGCCAGCAGGCAGAGGATCTCCCACATCATGGTGACACCGACGAGCGCGGTGTTGCCGCTCATGTCGAACGGCGGCGAGACCTCGACCACGTCGCCGCCCACCAGGTTGAGGCCGCGCAGGCCGCGCAGCATGCGCTGCGCCTCGTGCGGGGTGTAGCCGCCGATCTCGGGCGTGCCGGTGCCCGGCGCGTAGGCCGGATCGAGGCCGTCGACGTCGAAGCTGACATAGGTCGGGCCGTCGCCCACGACGCGGCGGGCCTCGGCGATCACCTTCTCGACGCCCAGGTCGAAATATTCCTCGATGGTGATCACCCGCATGCCCTGCTCGACCGCCCAGTCGTTGTCGTCGCGCTTGTAGAGCGAGCCGCGGATGCCGATCTGCACCACGCGCTTGGGATCGAGCAGCCCCTCCTCGACGGCGCGTCGGAACGGCGTGCCATGGGTGTACTTGTAACCGCCGAAATAGGTGTCCCAGGTGTCGCTGTGGGCGTCGAAATATAGAATGCGACCGCGGAATGGCAGTTGCAGAGGAGTGCTAAAGGAAGCGCCTTCAATCGTGATGCGCTAGGTCAAAATAACTTTGGCCGGGTCAACACCGGGCGCGAC
>DATHNU010000928.1:0-3645 GCA_035485695.1 Reyranella sp.
GTCGATGCCGCCGGCATGCTGCTGGCCGGCGTTGCGGTGGCGGCCATCCTGGGCGCGCTGCGCTCCTTCCTGATGCTCGCTTTGTCGGATGAGACGGTGAGCCTGCAGATCGTGCTGAGCTGGGTGCTGGGCGGCGTGCAGACGCCGAGCTGGCCTGTCCTCGGCCTGCTCGCCATGATCTCCGCGGCGTGCCTGGCGCTCACGATGGCACTGGCCGGCCGGCTCGACGTGCTGGGCTTGGGCGAGACCATGGCGATCGCCTTTGGCCTCAACGTGCATCGCTTCATCGCCTTCGCCGTGCTGGCAGGCTCCGTCGTCGTGGCGGCGGCGGTCGCCTTCGGCGGCCTGGTCGCCTTTGTAGGCCTTGCCTCGCCGCACATCGCGCGCTGGCTGGTCGGACCCTTGCACCGGCCGCTGCTGCCGGCCTCGGCCCTGGTCGGCGCCATCGTCGTCACCCTGGCCGACGCCATCGCCCGCGCCGCCCTGCCGCCGGCCGAGATCCCCCTGGGGCTGGTCACCGCGGCGGCGGGCGGTCCGTTCTTCATCCTGCTGCTGGCCCGCAGGCTCCGCACATGACCGCCATCGCGGCCGACAAGCTCGTGGTCAGGCGCAACGGTGCGATCCTGCTCGACGGGTTGTCACTGTCATTGGCATCGACAGGCTCGGTCGCGGTGATCGGTCCGAACGGCGCAGGCAAATCGACCCTGCTGAAAGTGCTCGCCGGCATCGAAAAGCCGACGTCGGGGACGGTCCGCATCGGTGATCGTGATCTCGCCTCGTTTTCCAACGCGACGCGCGCCGCCACCGTGGGCTACCTGCCGCAATATTTCGATCCGCATTGGGACCTTACTGTCGCCGAACTCGTGCGCATCGGCGCCGAACGCAGCGACCGGGTGGCGGCCGGCGCCATCGGGCAGGCGACCGAGCGGTTCGAACTCACCTCATTGGGTCAACGGCGCTGGTCGACTCTGTCGGGCGGCGAACGGGCGCGTGTCCTGCTCGCCACCGTGTTGGTGGTCGATCCGCCGGTGCTGCTGGCCGACGAGCCGGCGGCCAGTCTCGACATCCGCCATCGCCTCGACGTGATCCGCACGCTCACACGGCGCGGCGGCGATCGTTTGTCGGTTGTCGTCGTGCACGACCTCGATCTTGCCTTCACCTTCTTTGAGCGCGTCATCGTGATTGATCGCGGCAGGATCGTGGCCGATGGGCCGGCCAAGAACCTGATCGACGACCGCCGGATCGATGCGGCATTCGCCGTCGATTTCGATCGGCTGAAGACGCCGGACGGCTGGCTGCTGCGAGCCTCTACCTCCGGTTCCTGATCCGCCCGAGAGAGAAGGTTGGAGAGAAAGTCGCAGGGCGGATTTGGGCCCGGATTCTGCATGCCAACCGAACGGCGCGCATGCCGCTCTTGAACCGCTCCTCATCTCCAGACAAGGTTGAGCCAATGACGACCGGATCATCGCTGAAGCGGCTCGGCTTCTTCACCCGTTTGCTCGATCAGGCCGACGCCGCCGAGCGCTATCGCCTGGCCACCGCCCAGATCGCGCATGCCGAGCGCTGCGGCTTCGATTCGGCGTGGATCGCCCAGCATCATTTCCATGAAGGCGAGGGCGGCCTGCCGTCGCCCTTCGTTTTCCTGGCGCAGGCCGCGGCACGGACCTCGCGCATTCGCCTGGGAACGGGGATCGTCACCCTGCCGCTCGAATTGCCGCTGCGTGTCGCCGAGGACGCCGTGGTGACCGACCTGATATCAGGCGGCCGCCTCGAGGTCGGCGTCGGACCGGGCGGCAATCTCACGGCGTTCACGGCGTTCGGCTTCGACAGCAACGACCGGCACACGCTGATGGACCGCAATCTCGAATTGCTGCGCACGGCGTGGTCGGGCGGCGCGCTGCCCGGCGGCGACAGGCTATACCCATCCAGTCCTTCGCTGGTCGACCGCATCTGGCAGGCGACCTTCACCGTGGCCGGCTCGCGCCGCGCCGGCGCCGCCGGCGACGGGCTGATGCTGTCGCGCACCCAGCCGCGCTCGCCCGACGCGCCCAAGGCGTCGTTGGCCGACATCCAGAATCCGATGATCGACGCCTATCTCGAAGCCCTGCCCAAGGGCCGCGAGCCGCGCATCCTGGCCTCGCGCTCGGTGTTCGTCGCCGACGACCGCAAGGAGGCCTTGCGGCTGGCCGAGATCGGTCTTGCCCGGATGCGCCACCGCCTGGCCGCGACGGGCAATCTCAGCTCGGGCAATCTGGTGGGCGATCTGATCCAGGCGTTCGATGTTCATATCGGCACACCGGACGAGGTCATCGCCTCGCTGCAGAGCGACAAGACGCTGGAGCGATCCACCGACCTCACCGTCCAGATCCATTCGATCGATCCGCCGCATCCTTTCACCTTGCGCTCGATCGAATTGGTCGCCGAGCAGGTGGCCCCGGCCCTGGGCTGGGCGCCGGCCGACAAGGCCGGCGAGCGGCGTGTCGCCTGACCCAAGGAAGGAAACGATGTCCGACGTGATCGATAGGCTGGCGGGAATCGCGCCCGGATCGTCGCTCGATGCGGTCCGCGCCCAGCGTCCCCAGGCCCGCCTGCATGCGCAGGCAAGCTACGACTCGCTGTTCACGCCGCTGAGCGACGCCGACGCCAGCAAGCTCGAGCGCCATGCCATTGCCCGCTTCGTCGCCGGCCTGCATGGCCGGCCGGAGATGGAAGCCTTCTACGGATCAGGCCTTGCGGTGGCCGGTGCGTCGGCCGCATTGCAGGCTGCGATCGGCGCGGCCGTGGCAGCGGCGAAAGTCGAAGGCCCCTACGGTCATTATCCCAAAGGGCCGCTCAGTGCCGAAGACAAGGCCGGTCCCGTCCATCGTATCGCCGCGCCGACGCGCGATGCGCTGGGCGCGCGGCTCGCGGCGGCGTTCGAGCACACGCACATGCTGGTGTTTCATCCGCGCGATTCGGCACCGCCTTACCTCCAGGCGCTGCTCGATGCCGGATGGTCGACGACGGGCATCGTGGTGATTTCGCAGCTCGTCGCCTTTCTCTCCTATCAGATCAGGGTGGTCGCGGGGTTGCGCGTCCTGAACGCGAGGCCCGCATGACCGACAAGGTTCTTTCTACTCCGGCGCACGTCGAGCCCGTGGTCTTCACCCGCGATCAACTCGACTGGCTGCCCTGGCTCGAGCCCATGGCGGAGCAGGATCTTACCGCGCGGCACATGGCGGGCCTGGTCGATGCGGCGCGGGCCAAGTCGCCCTACTTCCGCCTGCTGGCGCGCGATCCCGAGGTGCTCGAGGCCCGCACCCGCACCGACAAGGACATTTTCTACAATCCCGCGGCCGGCCTGCCGCGGGCCGAACGTGAGCTCGCGGCGGCCGCGACCTCGCGCTACAACGGCTGCATCTACTGCGCGTCGGTGCATGCCCGCTTCGCCGCGACCTATTCCAAGCGGGTCGAGGACGTCGATCGTCTGCTGGCCAAGGGCGTGGGCGCCGACCTGGAAGCACGATGGAATGCCATCGTCGCGGCCTCGGTGGCACTCACCTCGACGCCGATCGCTTTCGGACCCCAGCATATCGACGCGCTGCGCAAGGTCGGGCTCGACGATGCCTCGATCGTCGACGTGATCAACGCCGCCTCGTTCTTCAA
>DATHNU010000929.1:0-13355 GCA_035485695.1 Reyranella sp.
CCTGTCGCTCGACTGGCTGCACGAGCACGCCCAGGTGCCGTGGCGCATGTTCGAGATGCTGGTGCAGAAGGACGACGGCGACTGGCACTGGCCCGACAGGCAATGGCTGCCGCTGGCGGTGTCGCTGCAGGCAAGTCGGCGCGGCTAGCGTCTTCGTCTTCGCTGGGAGCGCGCCACTCCGTGGCGCATATTCTCATACGGAGCGCGGACCTCCAGGTCCGCATCATGCTCATGAGCGGACCTGGAGGTCCGCGCTCCCCATGAGCGCCACGGGAGTGGCGCGCTCCCAGCAATGATTTACCCGCGCTTCGGCAGGGTGAAGCGCGCGTCGATCAGCCGCTTCTCCAGCACCGGAACGCCCGCTTCCGTGTTGCCCGCCTGGCAGTCGCTGATGGCGGCGATGGCCGAAAGGTCGGGGAAGGGGCGCCCCAGGCCCGTATAGGCGAGATAGCGCAGGTAGAGGTTGGAGAGCTCGAGGCAATACGCTCTGTCATCGCCCTGGGCGTGGACCGTGGCGGGCGGGACAAGCACGCAGGCCAGAAGCGGCAGGAACTTGCGGATCACCGGACGCTCGTCAGCTGCGTGACGCTACAAATCCAGACGACGCAGGCGCAGCGCGTTGGCGATCACGCTGACCGAGCTCAGCGCCATCGCCGCCGCCGCCACGATCGGGCTCAGCAGCAGGCCGAAGAACGGATAGAGCACCCCCGCCGCCAGGGGAATGCCGGCGGTGTTGTAGAGGAAGGCGAAGAACAGGTTCTGGCGGATATTGCTCATCGTCGCCTGCGACAGCAGGCGGGCGCGGGCGATGCCTAAAAGGTCGCCCTTCACCAGGGTGACGCCGGCGCTTTCGATGGCGATGTCCGTGCCGGTGCCCATGGCGATGCCGACATCGGCGGCGGTGAGCGCCGGCGCATCGTTGACGCCGTCGCCCGCCATGGCGACGACCCGGCCCTCCCTCCTGAGGCGCTGCACGATGCGCGCCTTGTCTTCCGGCAGCACGTCGGCCTCGACCTCGTCGATGCCCAGCCGCTTGGCCACCGCCGCCGCCGTGCGCTTGTTGTCTCCCGTCAGCATCACCAGCCGCAGGCCGGACTTCCGCAGCTGCTTCAGCGCTTCGGGCGTCGTCTCCTTGACCGGATCGCTGACGGCCAAAAGACCTTCGGCGCGCCCATCGACAGCCAGCAGCACGACGGTGGCGCCCGATTCGCGCAGCACGTCGGCCTTGGCATCGGCCGCGGCCGCATCGACCCCTTGCGCCGTGAGGAAGGCCGCCGTCCCCAGCAACAGGGGCTTGCCGTCGACCGTGCCGGCCACGCCCTTGCCGGAGGGCGCGTCGAAGTCGGCCACCGTCACCGGCGCGATGCCGCGCTGCCCGGCGGCGGCCAGGATCGCCGCGGCGATGGGATGCTGGCTGCCGCGCTCCAGGCTGGCCGCCAGCCGCAGGATCTCGGCATCGCCAAGACTGCCCAGGCTCTCGATGGAGGTGACGGCCGGCCGGCCGACGGTGAGCGTGCCGGTCTTGTCGAACAGCAGCGTGTCGACTTTTTCCAGCCGCTCCAGCGCCTCGGCATTGCGGATCAGGATGCCTTCCGCCGCGCCGCGGCCGACACCGACCATGATCGACATCGGCGTCGCCAACCCCAGCGCGCAGGGGCAGGCGATGATCAGCACCGACACCGCCGCCAGCAGGGCGTAGGCGAACGCCGGAGCGGGTCCCCAGATCATCCAGGCGATGAAAGCCAGCACGGCGATTGCGATCACTACCGGCACGAACCAGCCCGACACCATGTCGGCCAGGCGCTGGATCGGCGCGCGGCTGCGCTGCGCCTCCGACACCATCTTGACGATGCGCGCCAGCATGGTGTCCGAGCCGACCAGCTCGGCCTTCATGACAAAGGCGCCGGTCGTATTGACCGTGCCGCCGATCACCCGCGCGCCGCTTTCCTTGGTGACCGGCATGGGCTCGCCGGTGATGGTGGATTCGTCGACCGTGCCCGAGCCTTCGATCACTGTGCCGTCGACCGGCACCTTCTCGCCCGGCCGCACGCGCAGCGCATCGCCCACCGCGATCTGGTCGATCGCCACTTCGGAATCCTTGCCGTCGGCGCCGACCCGCATCGCCGTGCGCGGCGCCAGCCCCAGCAGCGCCTTGATGGCGCCGCCGGTGGCATCACGGGCGCGCAGTTCCAGCACCTGGCCCACCAGCACCAGCACGACGATGATCGACGCCGGCTCGAAATAGACAGCCATCGTGCCGTCGGCGCCGCGCAGCGCCGCCGGGAAGAGGCCGGGCGCCACCGTCGCCACGACGCTGTAGAGCCAGGCCACGCCGGTGCCGAGCGCGATCAGGGTGAACATGTTGAGCGAGCGCCGCGCCACCGACTGCGCGCCGCGCACGAAGAACGGCCAGCCGGCCCACAGCACGACCGGCGTCGCCAGCGCCAGGAGCAGCCAGTTCTTCATGCCGTGCGGCAGCAGCGCGTCGATGCCGAACAGATGCCCGCCCATGTCGACCGCCAGGACCGGCACGGCGAGCGCCGCGCCGATCCACAGGCGGCGCGTCATGTCTAAAATCTCCTCGTTCGGCCCGTCCTCGAGGCTGGCCTCCGCGGGTTCGAGCGCCATGCCGCAGATCGGGCAACTGCCCGGTCCGACCTGGCGGATCTGCTGATGCATGGGGCAGGTATAGAGTGTGCCCGGCTTGGCGACCGGGGCCGCGGGCGCGCCAGCCGGCTTCAGGTAGCGCAGCGGCTCGGCGGTGAATTTGCCGAGGCAGCGCGGGCTGCAGAAGTAATAGGTGTGGCCGTCGTGCTGGGCCTTGTTCTTCGCCCCTGCCACCTTGACCGTCATGCCGCAGACGGGATCGGAGGCGGCGTCGGGATCGGCATGATGAGGGGCGTGGTCCATGGTTGCTATTTATACCCTACGGGGGTATGGTTCAAGGATGGACGACAGATTGAAAAAATCCCAGCTGGCCCGGCTCGGCCGCATCGAAGGCCAGGTGAGGGGCGTCGCGCGCATGATCGAGGACGAGCGCTACTGCATCGACGTGCTGACGCAGATCCGCGCCGTGCGCGCGGCTCTCGACAAGGTCGAGCAGGAGACGCTGAGCGACCACCTGCAGCATTGCGTGGCGCACGCCTTCCATGCCGGCAGCGAAGGCGACCGGCAGACCAAGATCGACGAGCTTCTGGAAGTGCTCGACAGCCGCCGCCGCTGATATGCTCCGCGCGCGCCTCCTGGTCTGGATGATCGCCGTGCTGGCGCTGCTGGCGCCGCCGGGCATGACCGCCCACGCGATGGCGCCCGCGGGTCAGGCCGCGACGGTCGATTGTCCCGGCCATGCGCTGCCAACCGATCCCTGTCCGGACCACGACACGGCCAAGCACGCCGCGGGTGCGTGCTGCCCCTTGATGTCGGGCGCGGTTGCGCTGTTGCCGGCGGTGATCGCAAGCGGCGAGACTACATCGTCGCAGCCACTCCCTCAGGTTCGATCGCCCAACCTGACCGGGCGAGTCTTCACACAGGATCCGCCGCCTCCCCGAACCTGACCGTCATCAGGACGCCCTCTCCGCCCGCGTCATGCTCATGTTCCTCTCCCCCTTGGGGGAGAGGTTAGGTGAGGGGGCAACCCGGAGACTACCTCCTGCATCACCCCCTCACCCAGCCTCTCCCCCAAAGGGGGAGAGGAGCCCGAAAGCAGAGGGGTTGGCGGTCGCTACTGCCCCGCGATCTGCTGACAAGCACACGATATTTCTGGTGCGAGCGCCGCAGCCCACCTCACCCTCCCGCGCTTCGCGCGGGCCCCTCCCTCCCCCCGCTTCAGCGCCTTCACAGGCGTGGCGGAGAGGGCCGTGATCTGCCGATCCGCATCCCCGACACGGGAGAAGCCTCATGTTGTTCAGACGAATGATCGCAGGCGTCCTGGCGTCGCTTGTCGCTGCGCCGGCGCTCGCCGCCACCTACGACCTCGTCATCGACCGCACCGATGTGCAGATCGAGGGCCAGACGCGCCGCGTCTTCTCCATCAACGGCCAGATCGCCGGACCGACGTTGCGCTGGAAGGAGGGCGAGCAGGTGACGATCAACGTCATCAACCGCCTCAAGGAGGAGACCTCCATCCATTGGCACGGCGTCCTTGTGCCGTCCCGCATGGACGGCGTTCCCATGGTGAATTTCGAGGGCATCAGGCCCGGCGAGACCTTCACCTACAGCTTCACGGTCCGCCAGGCCGGCACCTACTGGTACCACAGCCATTCCGGCGGCCAGGAGCAGGAGGGCCTGTACGCGCCCATCGTCATCGAGCCGGCGAAAGGCGAGCGTTACAAGGTCGCGCGCGACTATGTCGTGATGCTGAGCGATCACCATCCGATGTCGCCCGGCGCCATCCTGCGCAAGCTGAAGCAGGAGCCGGGCTACTTCAACGACCGCCGGCGCACCTTGCCCGGCCTGCTGCGCGAGCTCGGCGCCGCCAGGACGACCGAGGAACGGCAGGCCATTATTTCCGACCGCCTGATGTGGGGCGAGATGCGCATGGACCCGACCGACCTGGCCGACGTCGCGGGCTACACCTTCCTGGTGAATGGGCGCGGTCCGACCGACAACTGGACGGGCCTGTTCAATTCAGGCGAAAAGGTGCGGCTGCGCTTCATCAACGGCTCGGCGATGACGATCTTCGATGCGCGCATCCCCGGCCTTCGCTTGAAGGTCGTGCAGGCCGATGGCAACGACGTCGAACCGGTCGATGTCGACGAGTTCAGGATCGGCGTCGGCGAGACCTACGATGTGATCGTCGAACCCCGCGAAGACCGCGCCTACACGATCGAAGCGCAGTCGATCGACCGCCGCGGCTTCGCGCGCGCCACCTTGGCGCCGCGCCCGGGCATGGCGGGGCCCGTGCCGGTGCTGCGCGCGCCGGGCGTGCTCGGCGCGGCCGACATGGGGCATGGCGCGGTGGACCAGTCGAAGACGGATCGCTCGACGATGGATCACGCGGCGATGGACCATTCCAAAATGGACCATTCCAGGATGGATATGGCCGCGATGGCCAAGTCCGATCCGGCAGGCTTCGCCCACGTCCCGCCGGTCGATGCGCCGGCCGGAACGAAGGTATTGGGCTACGGCGATCTCCGCCGCCTCGACCGCAGTTATCCGCTGGCGCCAACCGACCGCACGATCGAGCTGCGGCTCACCGGCAACATGGACCGCTATTACTGGTCGTTCGACGACCGCAAATATTCCGAGCAGCCCACGATCGACGTCACCGAGGGCGAGACGGTGCGCCTGGTCCTCAGGAACGAGACCATGATGAACCATCCCATCCACCTGCATGGGCTCTGGATGGATCTCGACAACGGCGCGGGCGAGGCGCGGCCGCGCAAGCACGTGGTGATCGTGCCGCCCGGCCGCACCGTCAACGTCACCGTGCACATGGCCGCGGTCGGACGCTGGCCGTTCCACTGCCACCTGATGTTCCACATGATGACCGGGATGTTCCGCGAGTTCGTGGTCCATCCGAAAGGCGAGCCCTTGCCCGCCCCATCGTCCGCGCCGATGACGGGAGGCGGCCATGCGCATCATTAGCGCTGGGGGCGCGCCACTCCAGTGGCGCGTCATGCCTTGCGGCCAAGGAAGATCGCGCCACTCAAGGCGGAGTTTACTCTGCCGCGGTGGCGCGCACCCGGCGATGACGGCGCTGGCCGTCGTCATCACGTATGTCGCAGCACCCGCCCTCGCCATGGACGACCAGGCGACCTGGTGGCGCTTCGACGGCCGCGTCGGGAAGCGCCTCACCTCGGTGGCGCCGGCCACCGAATGGGCGACGTCGGCATGGATCGGCGATGATTCGACGAAGCTCCGGCTGCAGAACTCGGGCGTGATCGACGATTCCGGCCGCATCGACAACGAGGGCGGCACCCGGGGCATCGACAACCGCTTCTTCTACAGCCGCCGCATCTCGGACTACTGGGACGCCATGGCGGGCGTGCAGTTCACCGTCTTCGACCAGGGCGTCACTCGTTCGGGCTTCATGGCCGGCGTCGAGGGTGTTGCGCCCTACGGCATCCACCTCGACGCCGTGCTGGCGGTGAGCCAGACCGCGGTGGTGAGTGCCCGGCTCGAAGCGGCGTACGACGTGCCGTTGTCGCAGAAGCTGATCGCCCAGCCTTTCGTCGAGGCGATGCTGGCCTCGCAGGACGACCCCGCCATCCAGCTCGGCAGCGGGCTGGCGCGCTACGAGCTGGGCCTCAGGCTGCGCTACGAAATCGTCAAGGAGGTGGCGCCTTATATCGGCGTGAGCTTCGAGCAGTTCACCGGCAACACCGCGAACTTCGTGGCGGCGGAAGGCGGCCCGACCTCCAATCTGCGCGCGCTTGTCGGGCTGAAGCTGTGGTTTTGAAAGGGCCCGGCGCCTGGAAAACCCGCGGGTCCCGACGGCCGCAGCTATTTGGCCGCTTGCGGCAAGAGCGCGGTGAGGGCTTCCGCCAGATTTGATTGGCGGAACGGCTTTGTGAGAAGGGGCAGCTCGACCGCCATGCCTTCTGCCCCGGCGAAGCCGGACAGTAGGAGGACGGGTGTTCCCGGTCGCTTGACGCGAATCGCCTGGGCAAGCTCGACGCCTGACATTCCAGGCATCAGATGGTCGGTGATAATGCCGTCAATATCCGGTTCGCGATCCAGCAGGCTCAACGCTTCTTCAGCCGAAGCCGCCTCGACGACTTCATAGCCGAGCTCGCTCAGCATGCCCGCCGTGCTTGCCCGCACGATGTCTTCATCGTCGACCAGCAGGACGCGGCCGATCGCCTGCGCATCCGCCACCGGCCTGGCTGCAGGCTCTGCGCTCGCGATCGACTCCGCGCTGACCGGCAAAAGCAGCTCCGCCGTCGTCCCCCGACCGGGTTTGCTCGACAGCACGAGGCCGCCGCCCAGCTGGGAAACCAGGCCGTCGACCATCGACAGGCCCAGTCCGGTGCCCTTTCCGATACCCTTGGTCGAGAAGAACGGCTCGGTGGCTTGGGCCATCGTCGCCTCATCCATGCCGGCACCCGTATCCGCGATGGACAGACGAATGTATGGGCCGGGCGTCAATTTCGACGGGTGATCCTGCGCTACCGCTTCGCTGCGCGCCCAGATCGCCAGGATCCCGCCGTCGGGCATCGCGTCCCGGGCGTTCAGGCTGAGATTCAGGATCGCCATTTCGATTTGCTGGGGATCGACTCGCGCCGGCGGCAGGTTCGAGCCCAGGTCGAAGGTGACTTTGATCTGGGGCCCGACGCTGGTGCGGATGAGGTCGCCCATGTCGAGGATCAGGCTTGCGATGTCGATCGCGCGCGCCTGCAGCGGCTGTCGGCGCGCAAAAGCCAGCAGGCGCTGGACCAGCAGCTTGGCCCGTTCGGCCGACTGCAGCGCCATATCGATCAGCCGAAGCTCTCGCGCGTCGTTCGTGCCGCGCCGGTTGAGCAGATCGAGGCTGCCGATGATCGGCGTCAGGAGATTGTTGAAATCGTGGGCGACCCCTCCCATGAGCTGGCCCATCGCCTTCAGCTTCTGCGCCTGCCGCAGTTCTTCACGCAGCTCTGCACGCTCCCGTTCCGCCTGTTTCTGGACGGTGAGATCCTGGAAGCAATTGACGGCGCCGACCTGGGCGCCGCTTTCGTCGAAGATCGGGGCGATGTTGACCAGGACCGTCACCCGCGACCCGTCCGGTCGCTCGATGATGACTTCCTGATCGCGAGCGTGTTCGCCGGTCCGCAGGACGTATTCCATCGGCGTCTCGCTGTGGGGCAGGGACCTGCCGTCCGGACGGAATAGCTTGTAGGCCCCGCAGAATTTTTGGTCGGTATCGCCGGGCCGCGGCGTCCGTCCCCAGAGTTCAGTGGCCCGCTTGTTGAAGGCGACGACGACGGCGCTCGAATCGCAGACATAGACGGCGGCCGGCAGCTCTTCGATGAGGCTTCTGGAAAACCAGTTCAAGGGCTGGGATGAATCCGGCATCACCTGCCTCCACGGGACACGTTTCGCATCGATCGTCCCCCTAATCTTGCCTGTTTTGGTCCGCGCGCAGGCGTTGCCGGCCCAATTCCGTGATCGCGAAGCCATCGGGCTTCTCATCGGCCAACCCCAGCATGACGAATCGCTTGCAGACAGCCGGATCGATTTCGGCATCGGCGCGCTTCTGCAGAAGATAGAGGAGCTGCCGCGTTTCTCGATCGCTCAACGGCGCGGATAGGCCTCGGACCATGACAGCGCCCACTACAGTCCCGGACTGTGCAGAAGGATGGCACCCCGTGCATTGTTGCGATCAATGCCTGTGGGGCGGGAGCGCGCTCGTCTCTCAGCCACGGCGGCCGGTGAGATGACCCGTGATGAGCTGTTTTCGTCCGTTTCCGGACAGGAGTCGAGGGGAAAGCGACGCTTCGACCGGGGAGCCCGACGCCGGTGCATCCCGTTCGGCCCTGCGGCATTGCTATACTGACCGGATCCAAAGGCGGCCGGCAACAATGGCGAACCCCGACCTTGAATTGCTCCGATTGGAGCAAGCCCTGCGCCTCGCGCGTGAGCGACTGACGCTGATTATCCAGAAAGTCGGCGACCCTGCGGCCATCAAGGCCGCGGAAGGTCTCTGTGCAGAGGCAGCGGCAGCGGTCGCTGCACGCCGGGCTCTTCTTCCTTGACGTGATGTTTGACCTCTTCCGAGAGCACGCGTGGCGTTCGAGGGACACGGGCGGATTGAACCGCCGCCGGCTTGGAGAGCGCATGGCCGGGGTGCATCATGGTATGCCGGCTGAAGCACGGCGATGCAGATGGGGGAGAGACTCCGATGAACGGATCTTCGGTCAAGCCCGGCGTCGGCACGGCCGGCCGCCGCGCTTTCCTGGTGGGCGTCACCGCGGCGTGCGCCGTCACAGAGACCGTCACAGCGACGCGCGGATTCGGCCAGACGGCCCCACCCGTGCCGCCGCCACCGGCGGGCGGCAAGGAGGGCGGCAAGTCGTATCGTACCGCGGGCGAGCTCGTGGCCGACCTCGCCGCCCGCCGCGTCTCGGCGGTCGAGCTGCTCGACCAGTCCATCGCGCGCATCGAGCGGCTCGACAAATCCATCAACGCCGTGGTGGTGCGCGATTTCGACCGCGCACGCCAGGCGGCGATCGCGGCCGACCAGGCGCTGGCGCGCGGCGAGCGCAAGCCGTTGCTCGGCCTGCCGATGACCGTGAAGGAGGCGTACAATGTCGCCGGCCTGCCGACGACCTGGGGCATCCCCGCCTTCAAGGGCTGGCAGCCAACCGAGGATGCCGTCGTCGTCGAACGGCTGAAGGCCGCCGGCGCCGTGATCATCGGCAAGACCAACGTGCCGGTGGGACTCGCCGACTGGCAGAGCACCAATCCGATCTACGGCACCACCAGCAATCCCTACGATCTCGAGCGGACGCCGGGCGGTTCGTCGGGCGGCTCGGCCGCCGCCCTGGCGGCCGGCTATGTGGCCCTCGAGGCCGGCTCGGATATCGGCGGCTCGCTGCGCACGCCGGCGCACTTTTGCGGCGTGTTCGCCCACAAGCCGACCTACGGCATCGTGCCGATGCGCGGCCACACCGTCCCGAAACTGCCGGCACTGCCGTCGGCCGGCGACGGCCTGGCGGTCCTCGGGCCGATGGCGCGCAGCGCGAACGATATCGCGCTCGCGTTCGACGTGATCGCCGGACCGGACGAGCAGCGCGAGGGCATCGGCTGGCGGCTGGTGCTGCCGCGGCCGCGCCATCGCGTGCTGGCCGACTTCCGCGTGCTGCTGATCGACACGCATCCGCTGGGCGCCACGGCCGAGGCGATCCGGACCGCGCTGGCGCAACTGGCCGATCGTCTCGGCAAGCAAGGTGTCGCCGTGGCGCGGCAAAGCCCGCTGCTGCCCGATCTCGCCGAGGCGACCCGCACCTACATGCGCCTGCTCGGCCCGGTGATGAACCAGGGCCGTCCGCCCGACTACTACGAACGCATGCGCTCCATCGCGGCGACGATGGGCCCCGGCGACCAGAGCCTCGATGCGATCTACGTGCGCAGCGCCAATGTCGGCTGGCGCGAATGGGCCGAGGCGGCCGGCGCTCGCATCCGGCTGCAGGCCCAGTGGGCGACGCTGTTCAAGCAATTCGACGTCGTGCTCTGCCCGCCGATGCCGACCGTGGCGTTCAAGCACGATCATGCCGAGCCGAGCGCCCGCCACCTCGACGTCGACGGCCAGAGCCAGCCCTACATCAACAACGTCATCTGGGCCGGTCCCGCCACCGGCGCCGGACTGCCGGCGACCGTGGCGCCGATCGGACGGACGGCGAGCGGGCTGCCGATCGGGGTGCAGATCATCGGGCCCTATCTCGAGGACTCCACGCCCATCCAGTTCGCGCAGCTGCTGGAGCAGGCGTTCGGCGGCTTCGTGCCGCCGGTGCTTTAGGGCCTGGCTGAAATTGCGCCGCTGTGTTGCCTTCAGGGTGAGCTTGTCGAATCATGAAGGCTTCACGAGCAGTGGTGCGGCGCTTCATGGTTCCGGCGAAGGCCGCGGCGACCGGCTTAGGGATCGGGCGCCGACGCGCTGCTTGCGGAAGCGCAGGAGAAGTCGGCTCGACTTCACTTGACCGCAGTCATGGTGATCCATCACCGTACCGTGATCGCGCAAGGGGGTGACACGACGAAACGAGACCGACGGTCAATTCGGCAAGATCGTCGTCACGCTCCAGCGGAGCACGATCTGTGGACACAGAGGAGAACACCCGATGAAGACCACCGATATTGAATACCGCGACGGCGCCCTGACCTGCCGCGGCTTTCTTGCCTATGACGAGACGAAGAGCGGGCGCCGCCCCGGCGTACTGGTCGTGCACGAGGCTTTCGGCCTCGGCAAGCATGCGATGGACCGGGCAAAGATGCTGGGCGAACTTGGCTATGTCGCCTTCGCCGCTGACATGTTCGGCGATCGCATGCAGGTGACCGAGCTGCCGAAGGCGATCGAGATCATCACGGATCTGCTGGGCAATCCGCCGAAGCTGCTGGCGCGGGCCGACGCGGCGCTCGAGGTGCTGCGTCAGCGGCCCGAGGTCGACGTCGCGCGGCTCGGTGGGATCGGCTTCTGCTTCGGCGGTTCGACCGTGCTGCAGCTCGCGCGCAGCGGCGCTGACCTCAAGGGCGTGGTCAACTTCCACGGCGCGCTCTCGACCAAGGCGCCGGCCAAGGCGGGAAGCGTCAAGGCGGCGATCCTCTCCTGCACCGGGGCGGACGATCCGATGATCCCGGCCGATCAAGTCGTCGCCTTCGAGGAGGAGATGCGCGCCGCCAAGGCCGATTGGCAGGTCAATCTGTATGGCAACACCCTGCACAGCTTCACCAACCCCGAGGCCGACGGTTCGCTCAACCCGGCGATCCTCTATCACGAGAAGACCGACAAGCGTTCGTGGACTGCGATGCGCGACTTCTTCCAGGAGAAGTTCGGAGCGTAGAGCCCGATTGCACCCGGCAAGGACCCTCTCCCCGTGTGCGGGAGAGGGTAGGATGAGGTGGTCACTGCTTTTAAGTAAATCATTATCGCAGTACGTACGCCCGGTATGGGTTCTGCCAACGATGGATGGAAGTTCCTCTTGTCCCAAAATTGCGAAGGCGCGCCGGTTGGTCGACCAGAGTTAGGGGCTTTCGATCGAAATGCTTACCATCTCGATACCGCCCAGGACTGTGACAAAGGCTAATCCCGTTGAACGGCTCGCCCGCTCGCTCCTGTCGATTGCCGCTGCCATCGCGCTGTCCGATTGCACCGATACGCCGGCGCAACCGTACAACGAACCGCTTGCCAGGCGCTGCGCTGACCTATTGGCGATCTTCGACAAGTACGGCGTGCAGCACAGCCAAGGTTCGGGAGGCCCGGATATAATCTATGTCGGCGCCGGCATCGATTGCCGCAACGGCCGTTACGCCCAGGGCATCCAGGCGATGGAAGACCTCTTACAGCGCAGCAAGATCCCCTATCCGCCGGCGTGATCGCCGCGTCGTCGTTCGCCCCCTCTATGGCCGCTCTTGGCCCAAATGCGACGTGCCGACCGGGTCCTGAAACGTCCGATGCCGGGTGTAGACCGGACATACGGCGGACATCACGAAACCGACGAGATTGACCCTAGACGGACATCACGGCCGGATACTCCTCCCTGGGGGGCCCGCGAACGACAACGATCTGAGCGACATGAGGAGTTGTCAAAACGACCCTGGCGCACGGCGCGGACCGACTTGAGTCGGCTCGCCTTGAAGGCGAACGTTATCGATGAAGTGGAAGAATTGGTCCTGGGTTAGGTTCTTTCCCGCTGGAGCGCATAGTATGCCGCCCATGATCCAGTCATATCCTCCTCGCCGCTCATTTCCCGTACGGCGAAAACCTGCACAGGCCCGTTGCTGCTTGTCGTCTCTGAAAGTCGTGTAATCGACATCGTGATAACGGGCGACTAGCGAAAATTGAGTGGCGAACTGCCCGTTAACATGAACCCATTTCAGAAAATCGGCAGTGATCTCGTCGGTCGTGAGGTAGGAGAAGGAGTTCTGGGCTTCCCATAGGAAAACGTGGACATAACCTTCGCCTGTAACTCCGTAGGTTGACCATTTGCGAAACGCGCCGATATTTCCTTCCGTCGTCACAACGTTCGTTGTCTCGCATTTCAATCCCGGCCACGTGGCAATGTGCGACTGCCCGCAGTCGATATCCGACCATTTGTAGGTCATCGTCGTTGCTGATGCCGTGGCCGCAAGGAGGAAAGCGGCGAGCGAGCACGAAAAATAGAACGCAAAGCGTGAAACCGATCTCATTTCTTCACTCCGTCGAGGGATGATCCAACTCCGCTGCCCACTCTGTCTGGTTGCGAGCATTAAGGCCGGCGGCTCGATGCCGCCGGCCCTTTCGTCTTGACGTTATTTGCACGCCGACAGGGGAGCGCGCGCGGCGTACGCCGCCGTCAGGCAATCCGCGACGCTGCCGAATTCGCTTCTCTCGAAGCGAGGCTTCGCATCCGTGGCTATCGCGGTACTTTCACCCATCGGATTGGCTTGCAGACCGAAGCTGCCGCTGACAGCGGGCCCGGTCGGCGTCCTCCAGTCCGCGGCTACGTTGTTGGTGCTCGCGCTCACCGAGCCCAGGCCGCCTTCAGGACCAGCGCCGCCCGAGGCGCCAGCACCAGCGGCTGCACCACCCGCGCCGGCACCAGCCCCGCCAGCGCCACCGGCACCCGCAGCGCCGGCTCCAGCACCGGCACCGCCGCCGGCTCCAGCACCGCCGCCACCAGCACCGGCACCGCCGCCGCCAGCGCTCGCACCGCCGCCACCAGCACCGGCACCGCCGCCAC
>DATHNU010000930.1:0-3212 GCA_035485695.1 Reyranella sp.
TACAGCATAAACGGCGACCGGCTCGGAAATTGCATCCCAGGCGTCATGGCCGAGGCTTCGCTCACCGTCAGTAGCAAGAACTATTCCTCTTGGTCGCACCGGGGATTTCTCCTCTGCCGGATGGCGGGGCTGGCGTTCGCAGAGCGGGTGGCGCCGATCGACGATCCGGCCACGCGGGCCGAGCTTTTGCTGCTCTCGCCCTCCTTCCTGGTGCCCTGCCTGGAGCATGACACGGTCAAGGTCTGGGACACCCTGGCGATCGCCGAATACCTGAACGAGATCAAGCCCGAGGCCGGCCTGTGGCCGGCAGATTCGGCCGCCCGCGCCCATTGCCGGGCGGTGTGCGGCGAGATGCATTCGGGCTTCGCCAACCTGCGCTCGGCGCTGCCGATGAACCTCAAGGCGGTCCATCCCGGCTTCAAGGTGTGGGCGGGCGCGCAGGCCGATATCGACCGCGTGACCGCGATCTGGCGCGACTGCCTGCAGCGCTACAGCGGGCCGTACCTGTTCGGCAAGACGGCGACGGTGGCCGATGCGATGTATGCGCCGGTCTGCTCGCGCTTTGCCACCTATGACGTGAAGCTCGATGCCGCATCGGCGGGCTATCGCGACCTGATGCTGAAATTCCCGGCGATGCTGGAATGGACGCTGGCGGCGAAGAGCGAGCCGGAAGAGGTCGAGGAACTGGACGTCGAGTTTTAGCGCCGGAAACGCGCCACTCCCGTAGCGCATTAGAAAAGCCTCACCCTGAGGAGCGGCCGCAGGCCGCGTCTCGAAGGGTGGCGACCACACGTGGTGTTGCCATCCTTCGAGACGCACGCCTTCGGCGTGCTCCTCAGGATGAGGGTGTCTTTGGTCCGGGCAGGAAGATGCGCCACTGGAGTGGCGCGCTCCCAGCAAAGACGGCAGCAAACTCTTGCCTCCCCTCCGCTCCTTGCGCACAGTCTGCGCAACGAACTGGAGGAAATCGTGCGTATTACGCGTCGTGCCGCCGTTGCCGGCCTTTCTGCCCTGCCCTTTGCGCAAGCAAACGCCCAACAAGCCTTCCCCGCCAAGCCGCTCACCCTCGTCGTGCCCTTTCCGGCCGGCGGCCCGGCCGACATTTTCGGCCGCAACCTCGCGCAGGGCATGACGGGTCCGCTCGGCCAGCAGGTCGTGGTCGAGAACAAGAGCGGCGCGGCGGGCGTGACCGGCGTCGACTTCGTCGCCAAGGCGGGTAGCGATGCGCACGTCATGGGGCTGATGAGCGCCTCGGCCGGCGCCATCATGCAGAGCCTGATGCCCAAGATGCCGTTCGATCCCGCCAAGGACCTCGCGCCGCAGATCCTGGTGGTGCGCGTGCAGGAAGTGCTCGCCATCAACGGCAAGCTGGGCATCGGCGATCTCAAGGGCTTCATCGCCTACGCCAAGGCCAATGCCGGCAAGATCACCTGCGGCTCGGCCGGCACCGGCGGCATCACCCATCTCGCCATAGAGCTGTTCAAGCGCGAGACCGGCACCGACCTGCTGCACGTGCCCTATCGCGGCGCGGCGCCGGCCACCAACGACCTGCTGGCGGGCACGGTCGACACGGTGCTGCTCGACATCTCGGTGCTGCTGCCGCATGTCCGCACGGGCGCCATCAAGATCCTGGCCGTGACCTCCGACACGCGGCCGCCGCTGCTGCCCGACGTGCCGACCATGCGCGAGATGGGCTTCCCCAAGGTCAATTCCGACAACTGGTACGCGCTGGTCTCGCCGGGCGCCGCACCCGCCGAGGCGCGCCGGAAGATCTTCGAGGCGGCCAGCGCGGCGCTCAAGACACAGGCCGTCATCGACGCCTATGCCGCCGCCGGCGGCGTCGTGGGCGGCGGCACGTCGGCCGAGCTGGCCGCCTTCCTGCGCGAGGAAGGGGCGAAGTGGGCTGAGGTCGTGAAGTTCGCCAACGTCAAGCTCGAGTAGAGGATGACGCTTCCGGTCGAACGCGGCCTGGCGAAGACTTTCGCCGGGCATATCCATTGGCGGGCCTGCGGCAGCGGCCCCGTCGTGATGGTGAGCCACATCAACCAGCAGAGCTCGGCCGTGATGCTCGAGCTCCTGCAGGCGCTTGGCGCGCATTTCCGCGCCGTGGCCATCGACTATCCGAGCCACGGAAATTCCGACCATATCGACTGGCAGCCCGGCATCGAGGACTACGCGCGCGCAGTGATCGAGACGATGGATGCACTCCGCATCGAGCGCGCGGCGGCGCTGGGCGAGGCGGTGGGCGCCGCGGTATCGATCGCGCTGGGCGGGCGCTGGCCGCAGCGCATCGACAAGACGGTGCTTATAAACACGCCTTACTTCACCGATGCCGAGACTGCCAAGAACGATATCGCCGACATCGCCAAGGTGCGGCCGAGCGACGAGTCGGGTTTTCCGGCGCCGCGCTCGATCGAATTCCTGCTTAAAAACGATCCCGAGCATGCGCCGATGCAGCCCTCGCAATCGTGGATGGACCGCATCAACACCGCGCAGCTCGAGATCGGCCGCGACCGCTGGCAGGCGATGGGCGCGCTCTCCCGGTTCGACACGCTGGGCGGCATGGCTGCAATCAAATGCCCGGTGCTGATGCTCTATGGCGAGCATTTCATCTACGGCCGGCATCGCGCGCTGCTGCAGGCGAAGTGCCCGCAGGCCAGGGTCGAGATCGTGCCGGGCGGCCGCTTCTGCATGAGCTGGGAGCGCGCGAGCGACATTGCCGCGCTCAGCCGCCCATTCCTCGCCTGACGTCCATGAGCAGCGACGGGATCGCCCGCCTGAACGACGCGCTGGCGCGCTTCGGCCGTGTCGGACTCTGCACCTTGCCCACGCCGCTGGAGCCGATGACGCGATTGAGCCGCCATCTCGCGGGACCGCGACTGTGGGTCAAGCGCGAGGATTGCACCGGCCCGGGCTTCGGCGGCAACAAGCTGCGCAAGCTCGACTATGTGCTGCACGAGGCGCTGCGCGCGGGCGTCGACACGCTGGTGTCGGGCGGCGTCGTGCAATCGAACAGCCAGCGCCAGGTGGCGGCCGCGGCGGCGAAGCTGGGACTCGACTGCCACCTGGCCGTCTATCACGGAAGGCTGGCGCCGCCCTCGCCCGACTATGGCCGCACCGGCAACGCGCTGCTCAACCGCCTGTTCGGCGCCACCCTGCATGACGTGCCGTGGAACGGCGATCGCAACGGCGCCATCCGCGACCTCGCGGCC
>DATHNU010000931.1:0-3537 GCA_035485695.1 Reyranella sp.
CAGGATCGTGATCAGGCTAGCCTGCACCCTGTCCGACGTGCCGTCGACGTAGGGAATGAGACGGGAATAGGCTCCGTCCATCGCCCCACCGGCGACGCTTGCGTGCACGATGCGCAGCTCCGTTGCCTCGTCGTGCAGCACTTCGCGGTCCCCCAAGTGACCGGCCAGTGCCGCCGCAATGCCGTAGGCGCCCCAGTTCGACACCGCGGCGAACACCAGGACGTCGCATTCAGTAACCGTGCCAACGCCGCCATGGCAGGGGCAGCCGCAATCCTTGCCGAACGGCTGGATCTCGCGCACCGCCTCCTTGATGAGGCCGCAACCGATCTCGTTGCCGCCGTCGCCGATGCCGATTGTGGGAATGCCGTTGGCCTTGGCGAAGTCGGCAAGGTGATAGGCGCTGGCGATCTTGTCGGGCGTGCGCGGCGTGCCCATGATCGAATGGTAGATGCCCTTGGTGTTGGGCCCGACCTTCTCGATGAAGATCATCGCCGCCGGCTTGAACTTCCTGCAGAGCTTTGCGGCCGCCTTCTTGCCGGCGGCGTCGCCCAACGGATAGTCGATGGCAAGCGCGCAGGAGCGGCGTTGCTTGAACAGGGCCTCGTCGACCACGGCGATGCCCGCCGCCTCCGTCGACTTGATGACCGCCGGCATGTTGCGCGCCTCGCTGATCAGGATCGGCTTGGCGCCGAGGCCTAACTCGATGGCGCGTGCGATCGCCGCCGCGCCCGGTGGGCCGTCGGTCTCGCCGGCCGGCAGGCCGGGCGGCGTGCCGGCGCCGGTGACGACGAAGACGTGCTGGCCGGGCTTCACCTTGTCCTTGAGCAGCTTCGCCGCGAGCCAGGTGAGGGGCTTCTTCTGCTTCTTGCGCGCCGCCTCGTAGAGCGGATAGGTGACGCCGCGCGGCAGTCCGGCCCGAAAGCGCATCTCGATATTGACCGCCCGATCGATCGAATCGCCGACGATTTCGTCTATGGCCATGAAAGCTCCTTTATCTTTGCTGGGCGCGCGCTGCTCCAGTGGCGCATTTTCCTCTCCACGCAACGCGTGGGGAGGTGTCGCCGTCTTACGGCGACGGAGGGGTCATAAGCATCAATGCTGGTGCTCATGACCCCTCCGTCCGCTACGCGGACACCTCCCCAAGCTTCGCCTGGGGAGGAGAAGATCGCGCCACTGGGGTCGCGTGCCCCCAAGCCATGAGCGTCAGGGCGGGCTGCTTCTTTATCGCGCGACATCCTAATGCGTCAGCCCCGCATCCGGCGGTTCGAGATTCTTGCGCACGATGTTGGACAGGAACTGCATGCAGGCCATCGACGTCTCGCCGTCGAGTCCGTCGACCAGGAATTCGGTGGTGCAGTACATCGCCTCCAGCCCGCCGGCGTCGAGGCAGGCCTGCACGATGCGCTTTTCCATCGCCGGCGAATGGATGAGCTGCGGCTTGCGCAGAAGATAGGCAAGGCAGGCTTCGATGCCGTAGCAGCCCCAGTTGGACATCATCGCCGGAATGACCACGTCGGTCTTCACCACGGTGGCGAGCGCCTTGCCCTTGGGCATCGTCTTGACCACCGTGTCGTAGATCGTCCCGAAGCCCAATTCGTTGCCGTGATCGCCGATGCCGACCGAGAAGATGTTGCGCCGGTTGGCCTCGGTCACGACCTCGCCGATATCGATGCAGCCCTGGAACTTCGATTTCGGACCGGTCAGCGGCAGCCCGGTGGCCGTATGGACGTTGCCGTCCGCGCCGGCGCCCAGCCGTTCGGTTGCGACGACCGCCTTGGGTTTGTAGTCGGCATAGAGCTTGGCCACCCAGGCCTTTGTCTTGGATTGCTGCGTCGGCGCGTTCACGATTGCCGCGCCGAGGTGGCGGTCGCGCGCCTGGTCGAACGGTTTTACCATCAATCCGGCGGCCTCGCTCGAGGCGATGATGGGATCGGCGTGGCATTCCTCATTGACGAACACCGGGATCGCCCCCAGGCCGCGATAGAGGATGCGCGCCAGCGATGCCGCACCCGGCGGGCCGTCGCTTTCGCCCTTGGGCATGGTCGGCTCGTAGCCGGCGCCGGTCATGATGAAGACCACGTCGCCCTTGCCGAGATGCTTCTTCAATCCCCGGGCGGCGGCCATGGTGACCGGCTTGTTGCCGGCAGCCTTGCGCGCCGCGTCGTACATTGGCTGCAGGATACCGTGCGGCATGCCGCGGTTCTTCGCTTCGATGGTGATCAGCCGGTCTACGGCTTCGCCGACCATGTCGACCATGACAGTCCCCCTGTCGATGTTCCCCGCGCGAATTGGGCGCCCCGAGGCCTGATCGCACAAGAGCAAATTTAGCGTCGACACGATGCCCGATCGGCATCACCCTGTGGCCGAGGGAGAATGGGGAAATGACCACCGTCAGCCTGCGCTACTTCGCGACGGTCGCCCGTCGCGGCTCGATCCGCGAGGCCGCTGAGGAGCTGCACGTCGCGCAATCCGCGCTCAGCCGGCAGATCCAGAAGCTCGAGCAGGATTTCGGCGTGCCGCTGTTTCAGCGCCATGCGCGGGGCGTGGAACTCACCTCGGCCGGCGAGATCTTCCTGCGTCACGCCCGCTCCAGCCTGCGCCAGACCGAACGAGTCCGATCGGAACTCGATGCGCTGAAAGGGCTGCGCCGCGGCACGATCAACATCCAGTCGATCGAATCCCTGGTGCCCGGTGTGCTGCCTCAGGCGATCATGCGATTCAGGGCACGCCATCCCGGCATCACCTTCGAAGTCACCGTCGATCGCACCGACCACATCATCACGGCCGTGCGCGAAGGGCGCACCGACATCGGCCTGGCCTTCTACCCACCCGTCGAACGCGACCTCACGACGGTGTTCAAGATGCGCGAACCGCTGGTTGCCCTGATGTCGCCCCGCCATCCGCTGGCGCGGCGGCCCAAGGTGTCGCTGGCCGACAGCATCCCCTATCCGATCGCCCTGCCGCTCAAGAACTCGGGCAGCCGTGTGCTGATCGATATCGCCTGCAAGGCCGCCGGCATCTATATGGTGCCCGTGCTCGAGACGAATTCGATCCAGTTCAGGGTGCAGTTCGTCCAGTCCGACAACGGCCTCACGTTTCATTCACGCCTGTCCGCCGGCGACAGCCTGCGCGCGGGCGACCTGGTCGCCGTTCCGATCCGTGATCGCATCGTCAACACCGCGACGATCGATGCCGTGACCCACGCCTCGCGCGAGCTGCCGCTCGCCGCCGAGGAGTTCCTGCGTTTCCTGCAAGGCGAGTTGCAGAATCTGCGCGAACCGCTCAGCAGCGCCGCCTAGGCCATGGCGCGCTTCCTGCATTGCGACCGGAAAACCGCCGGCATGTTTCGGAGGAGGAACGTTCAATGACATTCACCATCGTGGCGCGCTGTTCGCGCAGCGGACAGGTCGGCATCGGCATCGCGACCTATTCGATCGGTGTCGGACTCTATTGCAACGGTCTGCGCAGCAATGCCGGCGCGACCATGACCCAGGCCTTCGTCAACCAGGGCAACAATTCGCTGGCGCTGCGGCTGCT
>DATHNU010000932.1:0-4515 GCA_035485695.1 Reyranella sp.
TTGGTGCCGCCGAAGCCGAACGAGTTGCTGAGGGCGTAGCGGACCTTGCGCTGCTTGGCCTGCTTGGGCACCAGGTCGATGTCGCAACCCTCGTCCGGCTCGTCGAGATTGAGCGTCGGTGGCACCGCCTGGTCGATGATCGACTTCAGGGAATAGATCGCCTCGATCGCGCCGGCGGCGCCCAGCAGGTGGCCGGTCGCCGACTTGGTGGACGACATCGAGAGCTTGTAGGCGGCATCGCCGAAGGTCCGCTTGACGGCGCCGAGCTCGATCACGTCAGCCATCGTCGAGGTGCCGTGCGCGTTCACATAGTCGATCTGGTCGACATTGAGCTTGGCGCGCTTGAGTGCCGCCTGCATGGCGCGCATCGCGCCGCCGCCATCCTCGGACGGCGCGGTGATGTGATAGGCGTCGCCCGACAGGCCATAGCCCACGATCTCGCCGTAGATCTTGGCGCCGCGCATCTTGGCGTGCTCGTACTCCTCGAGCACGACGCAGCCCGCGCCCTCGCCCATCACGAAGCCGTCGCGCCTCTTGTCCCACGGACGCGACGCCTGGGTCGGCGTGTCGTTGAAGTCGGTCGACAGGGCCTTGCAGGCGTTGAAACCGGCAATGCCGATGCGGCAGATCGCGGCCTCGGCGCCACCGGCGACCATGACGTCGGCGTCCTCCCACTGGATCAGGCGCGCGGCGTCGCCCAGCGCGTGCGCGCCGGTGGCACAGGCCGTCACCACCGCATGGTTGGGGCCCTTGAAGCCGTATTTGATCGAGACCTGGCCGGAGGCGAGGTTGATCAGCGCCGATGGGATGAAGAATGGGCTGACCCGCCGCGGTCCTCGTTCCTTCAGGATCAGCGACGTCTCGTAGATGGTCTGCAGGCCGCCGATGCCCGCGCCGATCATCACGCCGGTGCGGTTGCGGCCCTCGTCGTCCTGCGGCTTCCAGCCCGAGTCCTCGACCGCCTGCTCGGCGGCGGCGATGCCGAAGATCAGGAACTTGTCGAGCTTGCGCTGGTCCTTCGGCGGCATGTAGGCGTCGACGTTGAAGTGGCCATTCGCCTTGTCGCCCTGCGGCACTTCACCCGCGATCTTGGTCGCAAGGTCGGAGGTGTCGAACGCCTGGATCGATCGAATGCCCGATTCGCCCGCCATCAGGCGACGCCAGTTGGTATCGACGCCGTCTCCCAACGGCGTCACCATCCCCATGCCGGTAACGACGACTCGCCTCATCGTCCGCTTCCTTGCCGCAGGAGACGATCAGGACTTGGCGTTGCTCTTGATGAAGCCGATAGCGTCGCCGACAGTCTGGATCTTCTCGGCGGCATCGTCGGGAATTTCGATGCCGAATTCCTCCTCGAAGGCCATAACCAGCTCGACGGTGTCGAGGCTGTCCGCGCCGAGGTCGTCGATGAATTTGGCATCTTCTTTCACCTGCGCCGCTTCGACGCCGAGATGCTCAACGACGATCTTCTTAACGCGCTCGGCAATATCGCTCATATTCTTGTCCTTCCCGTGTCTTTCAAATACCGATCGTTCGCCCAAGGGGATGGCGATTTCCGGCTCTTATACCTAGCTGACCTGCCATTGGCTAGCGCCGGAAAGCCCACAGAATCAGGCACTTGGAGCCTGTCCCCTCAGATCATCGCCATCCCGCCATTGATGTGCAGGGTCTGCCCCGTGACATAGGCGGCCTCGTCGCTCGCCAGATAGACCACGCCGGCTGCGATCTCGTCGGGCGTGCCCAGCCGGTCGGCCGGGACGCGCGCGAGGATGCCTTTCTTCTGCTCGTCGCTCAGCGCATCGGTCATCGGCGTGGCGATGAAACCCGGCGCGAGACAATTGACGGTGATGCTGCGCGAGGCGAGTTCCTGGGCCAGCGACTTCGACATGCCGATCAGGCCGGCCTTGGCGGCGGCGTAGTTGGCCTGGCCGGGATTGCCGGTGACGCCCACGATCGAGGTGATGTTGACGACGCGGCCGAAGCGGCGGCGCATCATGCCGCGCAACGCTGCGCGGATCAGGCGGAAGGTGCCGGTCAGGTTGACTTGCAGGACCTTCTCCCACTCCTCGTCCTTCATGCGCATGGAGATGTTGTCGCGCGTGATGCCGGCGTTGTTCACCAGGATGTCGAGCTTGCCCATGGCCGCTTCGGCTTCCTTGGCCAGGCGATCGATGTCGGCCGCATCGTCCATCCGGGCGGCAACCACATGGGCGCGTTCGCCGAGCGAAGATTTCAGCTGCTCGAGGGCGTCCGCGCGGGTGCCGGAAAGCGTCACCGTGGCGCCCTGCTTGTGGAGCGCGCGGGCGATGGCGCCGCCGATGCCACCCGATGCGCCGGTCACCAATGCAGCTTTGCCGGAAAGGTCGAACATCTGGTCTCCTTAATCAGTCCTCCTCTCCCCCGCTAGGGGGAGAGGTTGGGTGAGGGGGATACGCACGTCGTCGCCCCCTCACCTAGCCTCTCCCCCTAGCGGGGGAGAGGAATATGAGTTGCGTTAGCCAACATCATCTACGCCGTCTTCAAGAAAGCTTCGATGTCGGCCGGCGTGTTGAGCGCCTGGCCGGTCATGTCCTTGTCGATGCGTCTCACCAGGCCCGACAGCACCTTGCTGGAGCCGCATTCGACCAGCGTCTCGACGCCCTGGGACTTCATGTATTGCACGCTCTCGCGCCAACGCACGAGGCCGGTCACCTGTTCCACCAGCCGCTGCTTGATGGCGGTGGGCTCGGTGATCTCAGAGGCCAGCACGTTGGCGACCAGAGGCACCCGGGGCGTCGCCAGCGCCACGGTCTCGAGTGCCGCCTTCATCGCGTCGGCGGCGGGCTGCATCAGCGGGCAATGGAAAGGCGCGCTGACCGGCAGCAGCATGCCGCGCTTGGAGCCCTTGGTCTTGGCCACCTCAATGGTGCGCTCGACGGCGGCTTTGTGGCCGCTCACCACGACCTGGCCGCCGCCATTGTCGTTGGCGACCGCGACGACTTCGCCCTGGGCTGCTTCCTTGCAGGCCTCCTTCGCCGCCTCGAGCTCGATGCCGAGCAGTGCCGCCATGGCGCCGACGCCGACCGGGACTGCCTTCTGCATGGACTGGCCGCGCAGCTTCAGAAGGCGCGCGGCGTCTGCGAGTTGCAGCGCCCCCGCCGCTGCCAGGGCTGAATATTCGCCCAACGAATGGCCGGCGACGTGGCTCGCCAAGGCGACAATCGGCTTGCCACCATCCCTTTCCAGGATGCGTGCGACGGCCATGCTCACCGCCATCAGGGCGGGCTGGGCATTCTCGGTCAGGATCAGGTCCGATTCGGGCCCTTCCCGCATCAATTTGGACAGGTTCTGCTTCAGCGCCTCGTCGACCTCTTGGAAAACATCGCGGGCCGTGGCGAAGGCTTGGGCGAGGTCGGAGCCCATGCCGACGGCCTGGGATCCCTGTCCCGGAAAGACGAAAGCGCGACTCATGGGCCGATTTCCCCCGTTTTTGGCCTGAAGCGGGCATCCTCATACCCCACTCGCGGCGTGGCCGGAACGCCTTGATTTTAGGGGATTTGCCTGTATAACCGCCGCTCTTCGGGGCCTAAATCGGCCCCGATCTCCTTGCCGGCCCCAGCATTCCGCGAAGGCCGGCTAGATCCGGGCGGTTGGCGGTCGGCCTATCATCGCGCTTCGCGAAGGTGGGCACGACGAACTCCGGGTCGCTAACAGCCATAAGGAGCCGATACTACATGGCACTCTACGAAAACGTCTTCATTGCGCGTCAAGACGTCCCGACGACTCAGGTGGAGGCGCTCACCAACCAGTTCGCCGAACTGGTCACCGGTATGGGCGGCACCGTTTCCAAGAAGGAATACTGGGGCCTGCGTTCGCTCACCTACCGTATCAAGAAGAACCGCAAGGGCCACTACACCCTTCTCAACATCGACGCCCCGTCGGCGGCGGTGAAGGAGATGGAGCGCACGATGTCGATCAACGAAGACATCATCCGCTTCCTCACCGTGCGCGTCGACGCGCTCGAGGAAGCGCCCTCGGCCATCATGCTGCGCAGCGCCGAGAAGTCGGATCGTCCCGGTGGCGATCGCGGCGACCGCTGGGGCGATCGTCCGCCGCGCCGCGAGCGCCCGCGCTTCGGCGATGAGGCCGCACCCATCGCTGCCGTAGGAGAAGAAGAATGAGCGCCCAACGCCGCCCCTTCACCCGCCGCCGCAAGAGCTGCCCGTTCTCCGGCGCCAACGCGCCGAAGATCGACTACAAGGACGTGCGCCTTCTGCAGCGCTTCGTCTCGGAGCGCGGCAAGATCGTGCCGAGCCGCATCTCGGCGGTGTCGTCCAAGAAGCAGCGCGAACTCGCCCAGGCGATCAAGCGCGCGCGTTTCCTGGCGCTCCTGCCCTACCTCATCGCCTAGCCGGAGGACGCTGTCATGCCGATGAACGTCATCCTGCTGGAGCGCGTGCCCAAGCTTGGTCAGATGGGCGACGTCGTGAAGGTGAAGCCCGGCTACGCCCGCAACTTCCTGCTGCCGCAGAAGAA
>DATHNU010000933.1:0-8278 GCA_035485695.1 Reyranella sp.
TCGCTCAAACCTGGTCGGCATGGGCGTGCTGCCGCTGCAGTTCAAGGGCGGCATGACGCGCAAGACGCTCAACCTCACCGGCCATGAGAGCTTCGACGTGAGCGGCATCGACGGCGCGCTCAAGCCCGGCATGGACGTGCCGCTCACCATCCACCGCCGCGACGGCACCAGCGAGACGATCACCCTGACCTGCCGCATCGATACCCTCGAGGAAGTCGAGTACTTCAAGAACGGCGGCGTGCTGCACTACGTGCTGCGCAACCTGGCGCACGCGGCCTGAGCGACGAGCAGACCATGGCGACGAGGCTAGCCGGCCATTTCGTCGCCATGGCCCGCAACAATGCCTGGGCCAACCACCGGCTGCTCGGCGCCTGCGAGGCGCTGCGCGCGGAGGAGTTCACGGCACCGCGCACCGGCTTCTTCCCGTCGCTGCGCGCGACCTTCAATCATATCCTGCAGGTCGACCAGTACTACATCGACGCGCTGGAAGGCCTCGATGCGTTGCGGCGTTACAGCGAGCCCAGTCCGGATTTCGCCGACGCACAATCGATGCGTCTGGCGCAGACCGAGAGCGACCGGCGGCTGATCGCCTTCTGCGAGCGGCAGACCGATGATGCGCTGGCCCAGGACTGCATTCTGCCGCGGCCCAACCGCAAGCCGCCGCCGACGGCCGTTGCCGCGGTGCTGGAGCATCTCTTCCAGCACCAGATCCACCATCGCGGCCAGGCGCATGCGATGCTGTCCAGTACATCGATCAAGCCGCCGCAGCTCGACGAGTTCTTCCTGGCGGGCGAACAGGATCTGCGACGCGACGAGCTCCTCGCACTCGGCCTGCCCGAGACCTGATGCGGCCGCGCTCTTCCTTCGCGGGCGCGGCGATCGAGGTCAGCGACCTTGCGCGCTCGATCGCGTTTCATCGCCTTTGGCTGCCGATGCTGGGCTTCCGTCGCGTGTGGGCCAGCCCCGATCGCGTGATGTGGTCGCGCGGCTACGATCATTTCGTCATGCGCCAGGCCAAGGACGGCGTGTCCTACGGGCCGGGCGCGCTGTGGCTCGCGGTGTCGGCCGAAAGCCGCGCCCAGGTCGACCAGATCTACGCCGAACTGCGCGATGCCAAGGCGGAGATCCTGCAGCCGCCGAAGGAACTCGACTACTTCGCGCCGGGCTACTACTCGGTGGGCTTCCGCGATCCCGACGGCGTGCCGATCGAGGTCGTGCATCGCTGGGACGAGCTACCCGACCTGGCCGATGCCGAGCAGGTTTCCGTGCCTGGCCACGGCGTCACCCTGGGCGGCTACTTCTTCAAGCCGCAGGCGGGCGTTCCACCCTATCCGGCGCTGATCCTGCTGCACGGCTTCCCCGGCCACGCTCACAACATGGCGGGCCTCGCGCGCGCGGCATCGGCCAACGGCTACGCCGCCCTGGCGCTCTCGCTGCGCGGCTGGCTGGGCTCGGAGGGCGAGAGCGACCAGGGCCTGCGCCAGCCGCTCGACGTGCTGGCGGCGATCGACTGGCTGGCCAAGCGGCCGCTGGTCGACCGCGACCGGCTCGCGCTGGTCGGCGCCTCCATGGGCGGCCAGGTGGCGCTGCTGGCGGCCGCCCACAAGCCGCCGATCAAGGCCGTTGCCTCGTTCTTCGCCGCGACCGACCTGGCGCGCTGGCGCGAGGCCAACCCGTTCGTGCGCGACTATCTCGACGACCTCTGCGGGCCGGAGGGCCTGCCCGTGCGCTCGCCGATCCTGCGGGTAGCGCAGATCGACGTGCCGGTGCTGCTGATCCATGGCGAGCGCGACGAGAACGTGGCGGTGGGCCAGACGCTCGCCATGGCGGAGGCGCTCAAGGCACACGGCAAGGACGTCGAAACCTTCATCGTGCAGGGCGGTACGCACTTCTTCACGGAGCAGCAGAACGCGCTGGCACGGCGCAAGCTATTCGACTTCCTGCGTCGCCATCTAAACCGGAGCTAACCGTCCATGCGCGTGTCCGAAGCCGTCAACTCCCGTCGCTCGATGCGCGTCTTCAAGCCGGATCCGGTGCCGCGGGCCGACATCGAATGGATCATCAGCACGGCCAGCCGCGCGGCCTCGAACGGCAATCTGCAGCCGTGGAAGCTCCACATCACGCAAGGCAAGGCGCGTCAGCGGCTGTCGGCGGCGATCCTGAAGGCGATGGATGACGGCGATACGGGCCCGGGCGGCGAATATGACGTGTACCCGAAGGAATTCACGCCGGTCTACGACGCGCGTCGCAAGCTTGTCGGCAAGCAGCTCTACACCCTGATTGGCGTACCGCGCGGCGATGCTGCCGGCATGCTGAAGCAGTTCCGCAAGAACTACGATTTCTTCGACGCACCGGTCGGCATGATCCTGTGCGTCGAGCGCCGCATGGGCAACGGCCAGTGGATCGACTGCGGCATCTTCCTCGACCAGCTGATGCTACTGGCGCGCGAGAAGGGCCTGCATACCTGCCCGCAGGCCGCGTTCAGCCGCTTTCAGCACGTCGTGCGCCGCGAGCTCAAGATCCCCGACGATCAGGTCGTGATCTGCGGCCTGGCGCTGGGCCACGCCGATCCCGATGCGGTGCCCAACAACCTCATCACCGAGCGCGCGCCGCTGCAGGACTTCACGACCTGGTACAACGAGTGACCGGTGGGGCGCACGAAGCCCAACCCAAAGTCGAATTGCCGAGCGCAGCGACGGCGCGCTAAAACCACAGGAATTCGCGGCAAAAAGCATGCGGGAGGAAGTCCATGGCCGATGAACTGATCGACGTCAGCCCTGAATGGGCCAAGCGCGCCTATGTCGACGAGGCCAAGTACAAGGCGATGTACGAGGCTTCGATCCAGGACCCCGCCAAATTCTGGGGCGAGCACGGCAAGCGCCTCGACTGGATCAAGCCTTATAGCCCAGGTGCGGTGCGCGACGTCGACTACACCGGCAATGTCCACATTCGCTGGTATTACGACGGCGTGCTGAACGTGTCGGCCAACTGCGTCGACCGGCATCTCGCCACGCGCGCGGATCAGGTCGCGATCATCTGGGAAGGCGACGATCCGGCCAAATCGAAGAAGATCACCTACCGCGAACTGCACGGCGAAGTCTGCCGCATGGCGAATGCGCTCAAGGAGCTCGGCGTCAAGAAGGGCGACCGGGTCACCATCTACCTGCCAATGATCCCCGAGGCGGCCTACGCCATGCTGGCCTGCACGCGCATCGGCGCAATCCACTCCATCGTGTTCGGCGGCTTCTCGCCCGATAGCCTGGCCAACCGCGTCGTCGATTGCGACAGCCACATTGTCATCACCGCCGACGAGGGCTTGCGCGCCGGCAAGCCGGTGCCGCTCAAGGCCAACGCCGACGAGGCACTGACCAGGTGTCCGGGCGTCAAGAAGATGCTGGTCGTCCGCCATACCGGCGGCAAGGTCGAGTGGGACGCCGGCCGCGACGTGTGGTGGCACGAGATCGCCGCCAAGGTGCCGTCCGACTGCGCACCCGAGCCGATGGGTGCGGAGGATCCGCTGTTCATCCTTTATACCTCGGGCTCGACCGGCAAACCCAAAGGCGTGCTGCATACGACGGGCGGCTACCTCGTGTTCGCCTCGATGACGCACCACTACGTCTTCGATTATCACGAGGGCGACGTCTACTGGTGCACCGCCGACGTGGGCTGGGTGACCGGCCACAGCTACATCGTCTATGGCCCACTCGCCAACGGCGCCACCACCCTGATGTTCGAGGGCGTGCCCAACTATCCCGATTCAAGCCGCTTCTGGCAGGTGATCGACAAGCACCAGGTCAACATCTTCTACACCGCTCCCACCGCCATCCGCGCCCTGATGCGCGAGGGCGAGGCGCCAGTAAAAAAGGCGTCGCGCAAGAGCCTCAGGCTGCTGGGCTCGGTCGGCGAGCCGATCAATCCCGAGGCGTGGCTGTGGTACCACCGCGTGGTGGGCGACGGGCGCTGCCCGATCGTCGACACCTGGTGGCAGACCGAGACCGGCGGCATCCTGATCACGCCGCTGCCCGGCGCCACCAAGCTGAAGCCGGGCTCGGCCACCCAGCCGTTCTTCGGCGTGCAGCCCGTCATGGTCGACGCCGACGGCAAGGAGCTTTTGGGCGCGACCACCGGTAATCTCTGCCTGATCAACTCGTGGCCCGGGCAGAGTCGCACGGTCTATGGCGACCATCAGCGCTTCATCGACACGTACTTCAAGACCTATCCGGGGATGTACTTCACCGGCGACGGGGCGCGCCGCGACGAGGACGGCTACTACTGGATCACCGGCCGCGTCGACGACGTGATCAACGTCTCGGGCCATCGCATCGGCACGGCCGAGGTCGAGAGCGCCCTGGTCGGCAACAACAAGGTGGCGGAGGCCGCCGTCGTCGGTTTCCCGCACGCCATCAAAGGCCAGGGCATCTACGCCTATGTGACGCTGAAGTCCGGCCAGCAATCGTCCGAAGACCTGCGCAAGGAGCTGGTCGCCTGGGTACGCAAGGAGATCGGGCCGATCGCCACGCCCGACATCATCCAGTGGGCGCCCGGCCTGCCCAAGACGCGCTCGGGCAAGATCATGCGCCGCATCCTGCGCAAGATCGCCGAGAACGATTTCGGCAATCTCGGCGACACCTCGACCTTGGCCGATCCGGGCGTGGTCGAGGATCTGGTCAAGAACCGCGCGAAGTAAACAAGGAGCCCGATGGCCAACCCGACGACAAATCCAACGATAGGGCAACTCGCCGCGGACCTGGCCGCCGGCCGCACCACCTCGCGCAAGCTCACCGAAGAAGCTTTCGCCCGCATCGAGGACAGAGATGGCGAAGGCAAGCGCGTCTTCGTGAAGACCTGGCGCGCGCAGGCGCTGGCCGCCGCCGAGGCCAGTGACTTCCTGCGCAAGGCAGGGATCGTGGCCTCGCCGCTGGCCGGTATTCCGGTGTCGATCAAGAACCTTTGCGACGTTGCCGGCGAGACGACGCTGGCCGGTTCCAAGGCGCTGGGCGACGCGCCGCCTGCCGCGGAAGACGCACCCGTCGTGGCCCGCCTGCGCGCGGCCGGCGCGGTAATCGTCGGCAGCACCAACATGAGCGAGTTCGCCTTCTCGGGCGTAGGCTTCAACCCGCATTATGGCACGCCGGGCAATCCGGCCGACCGCAGGCGCGTGCCGGGTGGCTCCTCCTCGGGTGCGGCGGTCTCGGTCGCCGACCGCATGGCCGTGGCAGCGCTCGGCACCGACACTGGCGGCTCGGTGCGCATTCCCGCCGCCGTGTGCGGCATCGTGGGCTTCAAGCCGACGGCGCGGCGGGTGCCGATCGACGGCGTCGTGCCGCTCTCGACCTCGCTCGATTCGATCGGCCCGCTCGCCAATTCCGTCGAGTGCTGCGCCATCGTCGATGCGGTGTTCGCCGGCGAGCCGATCGCGGTGCCCCCGCCGGTCCCGCTCGCGGGGCTGCGCCTGGCCGTGCCCCTGCATTTCGTGATGGACGACCTCGAGCCCGTCGTCGCGGCGGCATTCGAGCGGGCGCTGAAGGCGCTGTCGGGCATCGGCGTGAAGATCGAGCAGATCGACCTGCCCGAACTGAACGAGCTCAATACCATCAACGCCCGCGGCACCTTCGCGGCCTCGGAGGCCTATGCCTGGCACCGCAAGCTGATCGAGCGCCGCGGCAAGGACTACGACCAGCTCGTCTACCCGCGCATCATGCGCGGCAAGGAAATGGGCGCCGCCGACTATATCGAGCTGCTGCAGGCGCGCGCCGACCTGCAGAAGCGCGTGTCGGCGATCACCTTGAACTACGACGCGGTGGTCATGCCGACCTGCGCCATCGCCGCACCGACCCTCGACGAGGTCTCGACGCCCGACGGCTTCACCCGAAAGAACATGCTGCTGCTGCGCAACACCACCGTCGGCAATTTTTTGGACCGCTGCAGCATCAGCCTGCCCTGCCACGCGCCGGGCGAGCTGCCGGTCGGCTTCATGCTGATGGGCGAGGCGATGGCCGACAAGCGTTTGCTGGCGATGGCGCGATCGGTGGCGCCGGTGGTGCGCGCGCACTGACTCTGCTCATGTTCCTCTCCCCCTTGGGGGGAGGGGTTAGGCGAGGGGGTCAATCCGAGAGCTGTCTCCTGCATCACCCCCCTCACCCAGCCTCTCCCCCAAGGGGGAGAGGAGCATGACGAAGATGTGAGAGGGCGCTACTGATGAGCGCGCTACTGATACCGCGGATCATCCGGCCGGCGCATGCGCCAGACATTGTCCGTCGTGGTGTATTCGCTGTAGCCCAGCCGGGCCACTGGCCTGAAGGCCAGCGTGTCGATGCGGCCGTCCTTGATGATGCCGTCGTCGATATGCACGCCCACCACCTGACCAAACACGACCGAACCGCGCTTGGCCTCGTTGCCCTTCTCGGCCGGCAGCTCGATGGTGCGCCAGTAGCGGCATTCCAGCGCCACCGGCGATTCCTTGACCCGCGGCGGCGTCACGAGCGTGCATGGCGCCGGTGTCAGGCCGGCCAGCCTGAGCTCGTCGACGCCGAACGCCACCATCGACGTGGTGACGTTCATCTGTTCCTTGAGATTCTCGCTCACCATGTTGACCACGAACTCGCCGGTCGACTCGGCGTTCATGCGGCTGTGCTTGGTCGGCGTGTCGCCATAGGTGCCGGTGATGGCGAAATAGACCATCGGCGGGTATTCGCTGACGCCGTTGTAGAAGCTGTAGGGCGCCAGGTTCACGCGGCCCTGCTTGTCGACCGTCGAGATCCAGCCGATCGGCCGCGGCACGATCAGCGACTTCAGCGGATCCTGCGCCAGCCCATGGTCGCGCTTCGTGGCATCGTAGAACATCGCGTCCCCCTCCCGGCCGCTCAGCCGAAGTGCCGGCTCGCCGCGGCGTGGGCCGCGTCGAAGGCGGCCTCCAGCGTCGGATTGAGCCCGCGGCACGACCGCACCACCGCCTCGGCCCACACGACATAGTCGCGCAGGCGCGCCTGTGTCCATCCCACCGGCGGGCTTTGCATCAGGCCGCGCAGGTTGGAGGTCTTGTCGGCGAGCTTCAGCAGCTTCGCGCGCCGCGACTTGCCCGGCGTCTTGGCGATCTGCAGGCGCTTGCGCTCCTCCTTGGGCAGCGACTTGTCGTCCGTCACCTCGGCCACGAGGCTGGCGACCTCCGGGCCGAAGCGTTGTTCCAAATCCTCGTAGGTGGCGTCGGTGTCCTCGAGCGTGTCGTGCAGCAGGCCGCCCATCAGCAGGACGACATCCTCGCCCGCTGTCGCCTCGGCCAGCAGGGCGGCCACCTCGATCAGGTGGTTGACATAGGGCTCGGCCCGTTCGCCCTTGCGCCGCTGCGCGATGTGCTGGCGGGCTGCGTAATCGGCGGCTCGCGCCAGCTTGACCAGGTCGGTGCTCATCAACTCCTGTTGTGCGACCAGCGGTCCGGCTTGTCGAGCCGCCCGCGCCGGCCCATGTTCGGGCCATGTCACGCACCATGAAGGCGCTGCTGGGGGTCTGGATCCTGGCCCTTGCCGCCGCCGCCGGATGGATCGGCTGGGACGCTTGGCAGGGCGACCGGCCGGCCATCGGCGGTTCGTTCGCCCTCACCGACCAGGACGGCCGCACCGTCACCAGCGACAACCTCAAGGGCAAGCCGACGCTGATCTATTTCGGCTACACTTATTGCCCCGACGTCTGCCCGACCTCGCTGCTGCTGATGGAGACGGCGCTCGACAAACTGGGGCCGGATGCGGCCAAGAAGGTGAACCTGGTCTTCATCACCATCGATCCCGAGCGCGACACAACCAAGCTGCTGAAAGGCTATGTCGAGAATTTCGGCCCGACCTTCATCGGATTGACCGGCACGCCGCAGCAGATCGCCGATGCCGCGCGCGCCTATCGCGTCTACTACCAGAAGGTGCCGGGCAAGGATGGCGGACCGTACCTGATGGACCATTCCTCGATCGTCTATCTGCTCGACCGCAATGGCCGCTTCGTCACCCACTTCACCCACGAGGCCAAGGCCGAGGCGATCGCAGCTTCTGTGGGGCGTTTGCTGTGAGCCCCAAATAAGTCACTGAATCCCCACGATTTGTGCACCGCACTATGGGGGTGACAAGGGATCGCCGCCGCGTACAATCCGCGCCCCATGCTGTATTACGCGTACGAATTCCAGCGGCAACTCGCCAAGCCCGTCCGTCTCTGGGCCAACGCGTTGGAGCAGGTCTATTCTAGCCCCTACAACCCGCTGGCCGACACCTGGTTCGGCAAGTCGGTCGCGGCGAGCGCG
>DATHNU010000934.1:0-2819 GCA_035485695.1 Reyranella sp.
CTCGGCCAGCCCGACCTGCGCCTTGTTGCGCGCGACGTCCGCCTTGGCGCTGTCGACGGCGATCTCGTAAGGCCGCTTGTCGATGGTGAACAAGGGATCGCCGACATTGACGAGCTGGCCATCCTTGAAATGCAGCTCTTCGATGAAGCCCGAGACGCGCGCACGCACCTCGACCGAGGCCACCGCCTCGAAGCGCCCGGAGAATTCATCCCACTGGGTGACGCGCTTGGCGACCGGAGCGGCAACACTCACCGGCATGGCGGGCGGACCGCCTTGGGCGAAGGCCGCCGCCGAGAGGAGAAGGAAAGAGAAGCTGGCAGCGGCCAGCAGGCGGCGACAAACGGGCAAAAGTGACTCCCCCGCGGAATTGTGCGGCGCAGCACATGTGGTTCGCGGGCTCTGCAGAGTCAATTGCCGCGAAAGTAACTGACTTAACTGTGTTCATTTGCACACAGTGGTTACCGTTGGTGGTGGTTGGTTCGAATGAACCATATCGGTGGCTGTCAATTCATCTGTTGCATACGAACTGCTCTCGCGCTAGGCAGGCAGCCGGCCATCCAACGGGGAAGTCCATGCACCTCATCCAGAGAATTCTTTGCGTTGGCGCGGCTTTCGCCGCGTTCGCCTTCGTCTCGGCCGCCTCGGCGCAGACGCCATCGACCCTCGAGGTCGTCAAGAAGCGCGGCCAGCTGATCTGCGGCGTCAATGTCGGCCTGGGCGGCTTCTCGCTGCCCGACAGCCAGGGCAAGTGGTCCGGACTCGACGTCGACCTGTGCAACGCCGTGGCCGCCGCCGTGCTGGGCGATGCGACCAAGGCCAAGTATGTGCCGATGTCGGCCCAGCAGCGCTTCCTGGCGCTGCAGTCGGGCGAGATCGACATGCTGGTGCGCAACTCGACCATCACGCTGGAGCGCGATGCCGGGCTCGGCCTGCAATATGCCGGCGTCAATTTCTATGACGGCCAGGGCTTCATGGTGCCCAAGAAGTTGAACGTGAAGGGCCTGGCCGAGCTGGGCGGCGCTACGATCTGCGTCGCCCAGGGCACGACCCACGAATTCAACATGGCGAGCTGGTTCCGCGGCCGCGGCATGACCATCAAGCCGGTGGTCTATGAGAGCCAGGACCTGATGTACGAGGCGTTCTTCGGCGGGCGCTGCGATGCCATGACCCAGGATTCCTCGGCGCTCGCGTCTGCGCTGGCGACGCGCGGCAAGCAGGCCGACTACATGGTCCTGCCCGACATCATCTCCAAGGAGCCGCTCGGCCCGTTCGTGCGCCGCGGCGACGATGTGTGGATGACGGTCGTGCGCTGGTCGCTGTTCGCCATGCTGGAAGCCGAGGAGCGTGGCATCACCACGGCCAATGTCGACGAGCAGCTGAAGTCGACCGATGCGCTGGTCCAGCGCTTCCTGGGCGTGAAGCCCGGCAACGGCAAGGCGCTGCAGCTCGACGAGAACTGGGCCTACAACATCGTCAAGCAGGTCGGCAACTACGGCGAGAGCTACGAGCGCAATGTCGGCATGGGCAGCCCGCTCAAGCTGGCGCGCGGCCTCAATGGGCTGTGGACCAAGGGCGGCCTGATGTATCCGTTGCCGCTGCGCTGAGACGGCCTCCGTTGGACAGAGGCCCGCTCAACGCCTCGATCGTCGAGGCATTCGATATCCTGCCGCCGCAGCTCCAGACGGCGGCACGCTACATGCTCGACCGTCCCGACGACGTGGCGCTGTTGTCCATGCGCGAGCAGGCGCGGCGCGCCGGTGTGCCGGCCGCCACCATGACGCGGCTCGCCAAGCGACTCGGACTCGAAGGCTATGACCAGGTGCGCGAGCTCTATGCCGGCGCTGTGCGGGCCGGCACCCTGGGTTTTGCCGGCCGGGCGGGGACCCAGGTCGAGGCGCAGAAGCTGCGCGGTGAGCGGGCGCTCGCCGCCGAGATGGCGCTCAGCCTGTCGCGCGAGATCGCGGCCCTCGCCGAGCCCGAATCGCTCGAACGCCTGGCCGACGCCGCCGGCCGCCTGCATGAGGCGCGGCGCGTCTATTGCCTGGGGCTGCGCTCCTGCCACGCCGCCGCCTGGCACTTCCACTACATGCTGTCGCTGCTGGGCGACAAGACGGTGATGCTGGACGATGCCGGCGGCACGGGCCTCGACGCCATCCGCGACGCCGGCCCGCAAGATGTGCTGCTGGCCGCCAGCGTCGAGCCCTATGCCCGCGCCACCATCGACAGTGCGCGCTACGCGGCGGCGCAGGGCGTGCCGGTCGTGGCCTTGACCGATTCGGAAGTCTCGCCTCTGGCGCAGATCGCGGTCGCCACGATCCTGGTGGCGACCGAGAGCCCCTCCTTCTTTCACACCATGACGCCGCTGCTCGCTGTGGCCGAGATCCTGGCGGCCCTGGTCGCAGGCCGCGGCGGCAACAAGGCGCTGGCGGCGCTGGAGCACACCGAGGCGCAGCTCTCGGCGTTCGGCGTGCACCTGCCGCGGCGCGGACAACGCGAGAAAGCATGACCCATATCCTGCATCGCCAGATCGGCGGAAACCTGCCGGTCGCTGCCGGCGGCAAGGGCATCGAAATCGTCGACGCCACCGGCAAGCGCTACATCGACGCGTCGGGCGGTGCGGCGGTGTCCTGCCTGGGGCATGGCCATCCCGCGGTGACGGCGGCCCTGCACGAGCAGCTCGACAAGCTCGCCTATGCTCATACCGGCTTCTTCACCACCGAGGTCGCCGAGAAACTCGCCGACTGCCTGATCGCCGACGCGCCCGCAGGGATCAGCCACGCCTACTTGGTGAGCGGCGGCTCGGAAGCGATCGAAGCGGC
>DATHNU010000935.1:0-2028 GCA_035485695.1 Reyranella sp.
CATCTCCAGACCCATGACGACTTGCTGCTTGCCGTCAACGGGCCGAGCATGTGGACGATGCAGATCGATGCCCAGGCCTACTACTCGGGATCGCCGGCCGATCTCCTGAAGGGCCGCCAGTACACGGCCGGCATCCGCATCTTCGACATCGAGCATCCAGAGGCGCCGCGCGAGATCGCCTTCATGGCGACCGAGGGGGTGGGGCCACACCGTATCTGGTATGTCGGCGGCCGCTACGCCTACGTCTCGATCCACTATCCCGAGTTCACCGACCAGGTGCTGGTGATCGTCGACATGGCGGAGCCAACCCGGCCCGAGGTCGTCGGCAAGTGGTGGATCCCTGGCATGTGGACGGGCGGCGGCGAGACGCCGGGTTGGCCAAAGGGACGGCGCTACGCGCTGCACCATGCTCTGGTCGCCGGCAACCTCGCCTATGCCGCCTGGCGCGATGGTGGGCTCACCGTGCTCGACGTCAGCGATCCGACCCGGCCCACGTTACGCGCCCATCGCAACCTCGACCCGCCCTTCGGCGGCGGCACACATTCGCCGCTGCCGCTCCCCGATCGCAACCTGCTGGTGCTCGCCGACGAGGCCAATTTCGCTAATTGCAGTCAGGGCTTCCGCCACACCTGGCTGTTCGACGTGCGCGAGCCGACCAACCCGGTGAGCTTCGCCACGATGCCAGTCCCGTCCGAGGCCGATTACTGCGCCAAAGGCGGCAATTTCGGGCCGCACAATCTCTGGGAGAACCGGCCGGGTGCCTTCCAGAGCTCGCGCTTCGTCTTTGCCACTTATCACAATGCTGGCGTCCGGGTCTTCGACATCGAGAATCCGTTCCAGCCGCGCGAGGCCGGGTTCTTCGTGCCGCCCGATCCCGAGCGCATGTTCGACCCGCGTCCCAACCGGCCGAAGGTCATCCAGTCTGCCGACTGCTTCGTCGATGCCCAGGGCGTGATGTACCTCACCGACAACAACGCCGGACTCTACATCCTGCAGTTCGAAGGTGCGTAGCCACTTGCCGTGACCCTCACCCGCTTCTCGACGCGCCCTGGCCCATCACGCTCCACACGTACGGCCTCGAGGATCTCGGCTTTGTCCCGCGCGGGAGGCCGGCGGCGTTATCGCCGGGCATCACACCGCCTCCGTCGGCAAACTCCCCTTCAACACCAATGGTTGCGGCCTCTCTTACACGCATTCCGGCATGTACGCCTTGCAGGAGAGCGTGCGCCAAATGCGCGGCACCGCCCCGGCGCAGGTCCCCGGGGACAAGACCCCGGTCTGCCATGGCACCGGCGACATGTTCGCCGCCTCCGGCACGATCATCATGTCGAATGAGCCGGCCCAGGCGGCGGAGCAGACCGAGCCGGTCTGCTCCGCGGCGATACGCAGCGGGCTCTAACGCGACGCCTGCCGCCGCGCGCCACGGGTCGTCGGATGTAACACCACCGGAGAGGGCGGCGACCGCGGCGCTGAAGTTCTTCCAGGTATTGGTCGCGCCGGTAAGCGCCGTGTAGTTCGAGGCGAGGCTGCCGTCGGGGCAGCCGGCCTGGGTGATCTGCGCCGCCGTGTAGCCCTTCGACATCATCCAGTAGAGATAGACGATGCCACAGCCGGTGCTGATGGCGTCCTGATCGGTGGGCTCGGTCGCGTCGATCCGATTCGGCCGGCCGGCGCGGTCCCAGACCGGACCCGTCGCAAAGCCGGCGAGCGCCCCAGCCGGGCCGCCGGATTCGAGTTCTGCAAGAAAGCGTGACAGGGCCTCACCGTTCGAGCCGCCGCAATCCCAACCTTTGTTCTGTGCGTCCATGAAAGACTCGGTCAGCTCCGCGACGATCAGACCGTTGGTCATCAGCGGGTTGCCGAACGCCGCGTCGCAATAAAGCTCGCCGCCGGGGTCGAAGTTGTAGCCCCAATGGTAGGCGCCGCCGGTTCCGTCGGTCTGGTTGTTCACGGGCGCGATGATGACGTTCACCGGCTGGCCGGCGATCGCGAAATAGTTCCGGGAGTTGACGTAGGTCTGCTCGACAT
>DATHNU010000936.1:0-2719 GCA_035485695.1 Reyranella sp.
AATATTCGTAGAACAGCAGGCAATCCCGCCAGTGCGGGTCGGTCTGGAATTTCTCGGTTCCGCCGTAGACCGGCCGCCGGCCCTGTCCGTCGCGCAGGAAGATGCCGATCAGCCGATTGGCGACCTCGCGGGCGACCTCGAAGAGATTCATCAGCACACCCGATCCCGTCGGGCATTCGATCCTGAAAGTATCGCCGTAGTACAGGTAGTACTGCAGCAGGGCGCGGATCAGCAGCGTGTTCACCGGCATCCAGACCGGCCCGCGCCAGTTGGAATTGCCGCCGAACATGCCGCTGTCGGACTCGGCCGGCAGGTAGTCGACGCGGTATTCCGTGCCCTTGGTCGAGAACACGAAGGGATGATCGGCGTGGTGGCGCGACAGAGCGCGAATGCCGTGCGGGCTCAGGAATTCGCTCTCGTCCAGCATGCGCGACAGGATGCGGCGCAGCCGATCCTGATTGACGACCGCCATGATGCCGCGCCCGCCCTCGCCGAGATGGCCGGGGCCCGTCGCGTGGATGCTGTCGTAGAGGTCCGGCATGCGGCGCCGACGCTCCGCGACGGCGGCAATGACATTGGGCACCAGCGCGCGCTGGTGGGGCTCGATGACTGTTATGGCGCACAGCGGCAGCAGGCCGACGATGGAGCGGATCTTCAGGCGGTTGGCATTGCCATCGGGAAGCCGCAGCACGTCGTAGTAGAAGCCGTCCTGGTCGTCCCACATGCCGTCCGGCCCGGTGGTGTTCATCGCCCGGGCGATCCACAGGAACTGCTCGCCGAACTTGGTCGCCATGTCCTCGTATGCCGGATCACGCGCCGCCAGCTCGATGCCGATTTCCAGCATGTTCTGGCAGTACAGCGCCATCCACGCCGTGCCGTCGGCCTGCTCGAGATAGCCGCCGGTCGGCAGCGGCGCGCTGCGATCGAAGACGCCGATATTGTCCAGGCCGAGGAAGCCGCCCTCGTAGACGTTCTTGCCGAAGCGGTCCTTGCGGTTGGTCCACCAGGTGAAGTTGAGCGACAGCTTGGTGAAGGCACGGGCGAGGAACGCCTGGTCGCTACGGCCCATCGCCTGTTCCGTCCGGTACAGGAAGATCGTTGCCCAGGCATGCACCGGCGGATTGACGTCGCTGAAATTCCATTCATAGGCGGGAATCTGCCCTGTCGGATGGAGATAGAAGCCCTGCAGCAGGAGATCGAGCTGCTCCTTGGCGAAGTCGACATCGACGACCCCGAGCGCGATGGTCTGGAAGGCGAGATCCCAGGCGGCGAACCAGGGATATTCCCACTTGTCGGGCATCGAGATGACATGCTCGTTGAACATGTGCGGCCAGTCGCTGTTTCGCATCGCCGCCGCGCCCGCTTTGCGCGGATCGACGCCATGCTCCTGCAGCCATTTCCCGACATCGAAGAAATAGTACTGCTTGCTCCACAGCATCCCGGCCAGGGCCTGCCGCATCACGTTCGCGGCGTCGGCGCTGACCCCGGCGGGCGTCAGGCAGCGGTAGAACGCATCGGCTTCGCGCTGGCGCGCCGCGAGGATATCGGCGAAGCCGTCGAAGGGATTGCCGGGCGATTGCGGCGCTGCATTGGTCAGTCGCAAGCGGACGATTGAGGTCTGTCCGGCGCCCACCGTCGCCTGGTAGTGCGCGGCGGCCTTGGTCCCGACCTGTTGCGGATTGACGGCGTCCTGCTTGCCCGCCGTGACGAAGTCGTTGATGCCGTCCTTGACGTAGGGAGTCGCGTTGGTCGAGCCGAAGAGGCGCTGATTGTTCGTCTCGTTCTCGGTGAAGAGCAGCGGCGGCCCGCCTTCGCAATGCAGGTAGTAGGTCCCGAGTTCGGCTTCGGTCGCCGCGACGACACTGTTGCCCGGCGTCGCGGCGTCGACTTTCAACGACGGCCGGGGTGATTCAGGCCACCAGCTCCAGATGTTGCGGAACCACAGCGTGGGCAGGAGATGAAGCGTGGCCGGGTCCGGCCCCCGGTTGCTGATGCTGACCTGGATCAGGATGTCGGTGGGCCCCTGCTTGGCGTATTCGACGAGGACGTCGAAGTAGCGATCGTCCTCGAAGATGCCGGTATCGAGCAGCTCGTACTCCATGTCCCTCCGGCCACGTCGGCCGTTCGTCTGGACCAGGTCGTCGTAGGGGTAGGCCTCCTGCGGATATTTGTAGAGGAACTTCATGTACGAGTGGGTGGGCGTGCTATCGAGGTAGAAGTAGTACTCCTTCACATCCTCGCCGTGATTGCCCTCGCGGTTGGTCAGGCCGAACATGCGCTCCTTGAGGATCGGGTCCTTGCCGTTCCATAGGGCGAGGGCAAAGCAAAGGCGCTGCCGGTCGTCGCTCAGCCCGGCGATGCCGTCTTCGCCCCAGTGATAGGCGCGCGATCGCGCCTGATCGTGCGTGAAGTAGTTCCAGGCGTCGCCGTTCTCGCTGTAGTCCTCCCGGACGGTGCCCCATTGCCGCTCGCTGAGATACGGGCCCCATTGCTTCCAGGCGATTCCCCGGTCCCGCGTCTCTTCAAGGCGCGCATGCTCCGCCGTCGTGGGATGCGCGTTCGCGTCGCCTTCGGCCATGGTTGATCTCCCACAAGTTGCGCAGAATGAACTGCACGATCAGCCGGGCGACCGTCAACAGCACAGTGGTCACCGTCGGGGCCGGCTTGCCGTGTACCCCGCGGAGAGAGCCTGGCAGGACCCCAACCAGTTGGGCAGCTG
>DATHNU010000937.1:0-9901 GCA_035485695.1 Reyranella sp.
CCCACCCCTGATGTCCCGGCGCCGATCGACAGCCACATGCCGAACTGCAGATCGAGCCGCGTTGCCATGTCCTCCGGCCGCGCCTTGTGCGCGGGCAGAGCGTGGGCCAGCAGCTTCAGCGCCTCGGTCGCCGTGCCCAGCACGAAAGGATGCGCCTGCTGCGAGCACAGTCGCTCGACCGCGTGGTCGACGGCCTTGAGGCCGGTCGACAGCATGAGGTCCATCGGCGTGGCCAGCGTGGCGGCGGGATCGAGCACGATCACCTGCGGCACGATCAGGCGGTGGCCAAAGCTCTCCTTGATGCCGTGGCGCGGGTCACTGATGCCGGCGAAGGCGTTGAACTCGGCGGCCGATAGCGTGGTCGGCACGGCGATCATGCGGATCGCATCGGATGGCGGCTTGATGGACTCGGCCGGCGGGGCGGCACCTTCCTTCGGCCGGCCGGCACGGTAGAGGTCGAGATCCTCTATGCTGGTCGCATTCTGCCAGAGCGCGATCAGCATCACCTTGGTGGCATCGATCGCCGAGCCGCCGCCCACCGCGACGAGCAGATCGGCCCCGGCCTCGCGGGCGAGCTTCGCGCCCTCGATCACGCAGGGCCGCGGCGAATGGGCGGTGATGCCCGAATAGACGCCGGCATAGCGATCGCCAAGATCGCGCACGATGTCGGCCAGCAGCGCGCTCTGTGCCACCGACTTCGTGGTCGTGACAAAGACCCGCCTGGCGTCCAGCCGCTCAGCCTCGGCCCTGAGAGCCGGCCCGGCCGGCTTGCCGTAGACGACGCGCTCGATGTCCTGGTGGCCGTGGATGCCGTTCAGCATGGAGATCTCCCTTTCCTGTCCTCCTGAGCGCAGCGAAGGATCTCATGCCCTCGGCAAGCGGCGATGAGATCCTTCGCTGCGCTCAGGAGGACAGATTGCGTCGATAAAGTGCCAGCATGCGCTCGTAGTGCTTCTCACGCGCCGCTTCGTTCAGGTTGCCGCGGTCGGGGAAGGCGTAGCCGTGATGGGTGCCCATCTCGGTCTCCGACCGCGACGGGAACGGCGCGGCGGCTAAAAGCTTCTCGAAGGCCGCGACCTGCTCCAGGGGCACGTAAGTGTCGTGCTCGGCGAAGGAGTAGTAACCCTCGGCCACGATGTCCGACAGCATGAGGTGCGGCGAATCGGGCTTCTCGGTGATCAGCCGCGTTCCGTAGTAGGACGCGAAGCAGCCGATACGGTCGGGGTGCTTGGCCGCCGCCACGGTGACGAACGCGCCGCTCATGCAATAGCCGACCAGCCCGATCTTGCCGAGCTTGGCGTCGGCCATCGACGGCAACCCGTCGAGAATGGCGCCGACATCGGCTGCGACCTTGTCATTGGGAATCGACGCCACCATGGCGAGCATCTTCTTGATGTTGGCCTCGGCATGGGGATGGTCGCGCGTCGGGCCCAGGACGAACTCGCGCGTCGTGCGGTAGAAGAGGTTGGGCAGCAGCACGTAGTAGCCGGACTGCGCGATGCGCCGGCAGATCTCGCGCAGGGCTTCGCGCACGCCCGGCGCATCCATTAGCATCAGCACCACCGGCAGCGGCCCGCCGTCGTCCGGCCGCACGGTGTAAGTGTTCATCGCGCCATCTTGCGTGGCGATATCGAGCTCGCGTTCGATCATGGCCCGACGGTACCGGCCCTGCGGGCCATGGTCTATAACCGCCGCTCGCAACGCAGTTCGAGGAGTGGAACGAGATGCCCGAGGCAAATCAGGGAGCGCTGGCAGGGCTGAAGGTCATCGACCTGTCGCGCGTGCTGGGCGGTCCCTATTGCGCCCAGATGCTGGCCGACCACGGTGCCGAGGTGATCAAGGTCGAACCGCCGCAGGGCGACGAGACGCGTCTGTGGGGTCCGCCGTTCGACCAGGACGGCATCTCCGCCTACTTCGCGGGCATCAACCGCAACAAGCGCACGATCGCGCTCGACCTCTCCAAGCCGGAAGGTCGCGACGTTCTCCTGAAGCTGCTTGCCGAGGCCGACGTGCTGATCGACAATTTCAAGACCGGCACGATGGAAAAATGGGGCATCGGCTATGCCGAGACGCTTTCCAAGAAGTTTCGGCGTCTGGTCCATGCTCGCGTCTCGGGCTTCGGCGCCGACGGCCCGCTGGGTGGCTTTCCGGGCTACGACGCCATGGTGCAGGCCTCGGCCGGACTGGTCTCGGTCAACGGCGCGCCGGAAGCTGGACCCGTGCGCATCGGCGTGCCGGTCGTCGACCTCTCGACCGGCATGAACGCCTGCATGGGCATCCTGATGGCGCTCTACGAGCGCAACCGGTCGGGCAAGGGCCAGTTCGTCGACGCCACGCTCTACGACAGCGCCGTGGCACTGCACCAGCCGCACGCACCCAACTACTTCATGGCCGGCCTGAAGCCCAAGCTCTACGGCAACAGTCACGGCAACCTGGCGCCCTACGCCAACTTCCCGACCAAGGGGCGCAACATCGTGATCGGCGCCGGCAACGACGCGCAGTTCCGCAAGCTCGTGCAGATGCTGGGCAAGCCCGAGCTGGCCGACGATCCGCGATTCCTGACCAACAAGGATCGGCTGGCCCACAAGCCCGCACTCGAGGCCGAGCTGCGTGCGCTCACCAAGGACCGCGACGGCGAGAGCTTCGCCAACGAGCTGATGAAGAATGGCGTGCCGTCGGGCGCGGTGATGGAGGTGCCCGACGTGATGGAGCATCCGCACACCAGGCATCGCGGTATGGTGTGGGAGAAGGACGGCTATCGCAACGTCGGCAATCCGGTGAAGCTCTCGCGCACGCCGCCCGCCGCGCGCAGCAAGCCGAAGAAGTTCGGCGCCGACACACGAGCGGTGCTGGGCGAGCACGGTTACTCGGCGGCTGAGATCGACAGTCTCGTGGCCTCCGGCATCGCGCTGACCGGGCCCAGGAAATAGGGAGCGAGCGATGTTCCAACCCGACCTGCTCAAGGGCAAGCGCATCCTGGTGACCGGCGGCGGCACCGGGCTCGGCCGATCGATGGCTGAGCGCTACCTCGAGCTCGGCGCCAATGTCGTGATCTGCGGGCGGCGCGAGGATGTCCTGAAGCAGACGGCCGAGGAACTCGCCAAGGCGACCAAGGGCGAGATCGAGACCGTTGGCTGCGACGTTCGCGTGGCCGACGCGGTCGAGGCCATGATGGACAGGATCTGGGAAAAGCGTCCGCTCGACATCCTGGTCAACAACGCAGCCGGCCAGATCCTGGCGCAGACCAACAAGATGTCGATGCGCGCCATCGACGCCGTGCTCGGCATCGTGCTGCACGGCTCGGCCTACTGCACCGTCGCGGCCGGAAGGCGGTGGATCGACGCCGGCCTGCGCGACCGGGTCGTGATGTCCATCCTCACCGTGTCCTCGCTGATGGGCGCACCCTTCACGGTGCCCTCGGCGATGGCCAAGGCGGGCGTTCTGGCCATGACCAAGAGCCTCGCCGTGGAATGGGGCCCCAAGGGCATCCGCACCTGCGCCATCGTGCCCGGGCCCTTCCCCACCGAAGGCGCCTGGAGCCGGCTGATGCCCAAGGAGCGCGGCGGCAACGATGAGCTGGTCAAGACCGTGCCGCTCCGGCGCGTCGGCAAGCACGAGGAGCTGGCCAACCTCGCGGCCTTTCTGGTGAGCGACGGCGCGGCCTACATCAACGGCGATGCGATCGTGATCGACGGCGGCAAGATGCTGCAATCGGGCGGCGGCGGCGCCAACACGCAGGCGATGATCGACTGGACCGACGCGCAGTGGGAGGCAATCCGGCCGAAGAGGAAGTAGGCGGATGCAGACGGGTCAGGCTCGCTGTCTTGATTGTCCACCGACGCAGCTTCTACGGTGCCCGACACCTCAGCCGGAGGGTAGGTAGCGCCTATAACTCCACCGGACCAGTCAGGGTGACGCGGCACCGGAAATCCGCGACCCATTCGTCCCGCCAAACTCCTGAAAATACGGAGGGGACCATGTCCCGAACGAACCCCGCCCGCCGTCCGTGGGCGGGGTTCCCGTTTTGAGGGTCAGCGTGCGGCCGCGGTCTTCTTGGCGGTGTTCACCACCCGCACCGGGTCGCCGTCAGCCAATCCGTCGGGCGGGCTGTCGATGACGCGATCGGTCGGAGAGAGGCCGGTCGCGATCTCAACCACCTGGCCCAGGTCGCGGCTGATGACGACGGGCTTCAGCACGACCTTGCTGTTGGCATCAACGGTCGCCACCCGCAGGCCCTTCTGGCCGAAGATCAGCGCACCCGCCGGGATGGTGAGCGCCACCATGTCCTGCGGCAGCTCGATGTGGGTGTTCGCGAAGGCGCCGGGCATCAATTCGCCGGCCGCGTTATCGACCACGACCTGCATGCGCGTGGTGCCCGACGCTGCATCGACCGAGCGAGCCGAGGCTTCAACCACGCCGGTGTAGGTCTTGCCGGGATACTCCGGCACCACGATATCGACCTTGGTGTTGAGCTTCACCGCCGGCACATAGTTCTGCGGCACGCTCACCGTCAACCTGAGCTTGCGCGTATCGGAGATGATGAACAGGGCAAGGCCCGCGCTCGAGTCGGCGTTGATGAGCGCGCCGACATCGGTGTTGCGCGTCGTCACGGTCCCATCGAACGGCGCTATCACGCGCTTGAAGTCGGCAAGCACCGTCAGCCGGTCGACGTTGGCTTGCGCGGCCTTGCTGAGCGCCTGCTTGACGGTGAGGTCGCCGGTCTTCTCGTCGACCGTCTGCTTGGCCACGGTGTTGGTGCCGCCAAGCGTCTGCCAGCGCTGGGCCGTGACAAGCGCCAGGGCTTCCGCCGCCTGGGCGCTGGCGAGCGCCGCCCGCGCCTGCAGGAGCTGTTGGTCAAGATCGGGCGCCTCGATTTCCGCCAGCAACTGCCCGGCCTTGACCTGCGCGCCGATATCGACGTGCCACGCCTTGAGGAAGCCGCTGACGCGGGCGTAGATCGGCGCCCGGAAATAGGCTTCGAGACGGCCCGGCAGGTCGAGAGAGGACTTGTTGGCGGCATGGTCGGGAGCGACCACGGCGACAGTTGGAGTCGCCGTGGCGTCGGCCAGCCCCTTGAGCTGCGCTTCACTTGAACTGCGACTCCATATCCCGTTCACCACGATCAGACCAAGCGCCAGGCAACCGACGATACCCCCGATCGCGAGACCGCGTCGCGGGGGTTTCCGGGATATGGGTACGGGATCAGGCGACATGGGCAACTCCGGCAGCATCCGGGGGCACGGCGGCCTTCTTGCCGTGGTGCCGGTGGACGACGCTAAACACGACGGGAACGAACATGAGCGTGGCGATCGTCGCAAAAATCAGGCCACCGATCACCGCGCGGCCCAGCGGCGCATTCTGCTCGCCGCCCTCCCCGAGGCCGAGCGACATCGGCAGCATGCCGATGATCATGGCAAGCGCCGTCATCACTACCGGACGGCAGCGCACGAAGCCGGCCTCGAGCGCGGCTGCAGTGGAATCACCCAGCACGGCCAGCCGTTCGCGCGCGAAGCTGATGACCAGCACGGAATTGGCCGTCGCCACGCCCATGCACATGATGGCGCCGGTCAGCGCTGGGACCGACAGGGTCGTATTGGTGGCGAACAGCATCCACACGATACCGGCCAATGCCGCCGGCAGCGCCGTGATGATGATGAAAGGATCACTCCAGGACTGAAAGTTCACCACGATCAGGAGATAGATCAGGACGATCGCACCCAGAAGACCAAACAACAGGCCGGCAAAGGCGTTGTTCATGGTCCTGACCTGGCCTTGCAGCTTGACTGCACGGATCTTCGGCGAGGCCTGGCTGGAAAGTTCGTCGATGATGCGGCGGACGTCGGCCGCCACGGCGCCGAGGTCGCGATCCTGTACGGCGGCGTAGACCTGCACGGTGTTCTGCAGGTCGTATTGCGACACCACGGCATTGGCAACGTCGCGTTTGATGTCGGCAAAGCCGCCCAGCACCTGCAGCGAGGTCGCCGCCGGCGCCATGATCGGCAAGTTGGACAGCGACGACAGCGAATCAAGCTTATACTGCGGCGTCTGCAGTACGATGCCGTAGGAAACGCCGTTGTCGCGGTTCAGCCAGTAGGTCGGCGCAACCTGCCCGCTGCCCGCCAAATTGACGACCAGCGAGTTGGTGACATCGCGCGTGGTGAGACCGACATACTGCGCTCGCGTGCGGTCGACATCGACATCGAACACCGGCGCGCCGCGAGACTGCTGGATGCGCGCATCGACGATGCCCGGCACCTGGCGCAGACGGGCGAGCAACCGGTTGGCGTGATCAAAGGCGGCATCGAGGTCGGAGCTGCGCACCTGGATGTCGATCGGCGAGGGCGCGCCCAGGTTCAGGATCTGGCTGATGATGTCGGCCGGCAGGAACGAAAAGGTGAAGCCCGGGAAACGCTCCGGGAGCTCGCGCCGGAGCTGGCGCACATAGTCGGCGGTCGGCCGGTGCTCAGGCGTGAGCTTGATCTGGATCTCGCCGTCCTGAGAACCGATCGTGCCGGTATTGTTGTAGGTCATGTTGATGCCGCTCACCGGCATGCCGACATTGTCGACCATGGTGGCGATCTCATTGGACGGGATGACGCGGCGTATTTCCTTCTGGATGTCGGCGAACCGGCTGGCGGTTTCCTCGACGCGCATGCCGATCGGCGCCCGGGCGTGCATCAGGATCTGACCGGCATCGACCGACGGAAAGAAATTGCGCCCGAGATACGGCGCCAGCAGGAACGACGCCGCCACGAAGGCGAGAAAGCCGACGATGAAGACCCCGCGGTAATGCAGCGCCAGGTCGAGCACATCGCGATAGCCGGCACGAAAGCCTTCGAATCGCGCCTCGAAGCCCCTCTGGAGCCTCACCAGCGGGTTGCGCGTCGGCGGCGGGCCATCATGGCCATGAAGGGTATGCGGCTTCAGGAGATAGGCCGCCATGGTCGGCACCAGGGTGCGCGACAGCACGTACGACCAGGCCATCGCGAACATCACGGCGAGCGCCATGGGCACGAACAGGAAGCGCGGGACGCCCTCGAGGAAGAACATCGGCACGAACACGATGCAGATGCAGAGCGTCGACACGAAGGCCGGCGTGGCGATCTGCTGCGCGCCGTCGGTGATCGCCGCCACGACGCCCTTTCCCTGCTCGAGGTGCCAGTTGATGTTCTCGATGGTGACGGTGGCGTCGTCGACCAGGATGCCGACCGCCAGCGCCAGGCCGCCAAGCGTCATGATGTTGAGAGTCTCGCCGGCCGCGGCCAGCATCGCGATCGCGGCAAAGATGGCGAGCGGGATGGAGGTGGCGATGATGATGGTCGATCGCCAGCTGCCGAGGAACAGCAGGATCATCAGGCTGGTCAGAACGGCGGCGATCGCCGCTTCGGTGACGACTCCGAAAATCGCGTTCTCCACGAACAGCGACTGGTCGCCCAGGATGGCGATGGCGAGATTGTCGGGCAGCGACGATCGCAGCTCAGCCACCCGCTGCTTGATGCCATCGATGATGGACAGCGTGGAGACCGCACCATTCTTCAGCACCTGCAGCATGACCGAGCGTCCGCCGTCGACATGGACAATGTTCTGCTGCGGCGGGTTGCCGTCCCTCACTTGCGCCACGTCACGCAGGTAGACGATGGTGCCGTTGGCGGCGAATACCGGCAGGTCGGCGAGGGCTGCGAACTCCCTGGGCGCGTTGTTGAGCTGGATAGCGTACTCGACGTTGCCGATCTTCTGCGTGCCGGCGGGCGTCAGAAGGTTCTGCGCGGCAAGCGCATTGGCGACATCGTTGGCCGACAAACCGCGCGCCTGCATCGCCCCCGGATCGAGATCGATCTGGATCTGGCGGAACTTGCCGCCGAACGGAAACGGGATGGCCGCGCCGGGCACGGTGACCAGCGGCGTGCGCACGGTGTTGATGGCGATGTCGAACACCGCCTGCTCCGTCATCCCCTTGGCCGAGAGCGCGAGCTGCAGGATCGGTACCGTCGCTGCATTGTAGTTCAGGATCAGCGGCGGCGTGATGTTGGGCGGCATCTGCTTCAGCACGGTCTGCGAGATGGCCGTGACCTGGGCATTGGCCGTGCGGATGTCGGTGCCGGGCTGGAAGAAGACTTTGACGATGCCGATGCCGGTATAGGACGTGCCCTCGATATGCTCGATGTCATTCACGGTCGTGGTCAGCGACCGCTGGAACTGCAGCATGACGCGGCCCGACATGTCGTCCGGCGACAGGCCGGTATAGCCCCAGACGACGGCGATGATAGGGATGCGGATTTCGGGGAAAATATCGGTCGGCGTCCGAAGCGCCGCCAGCGGTCCGACGATCAGGATCAATACGGCCAGCACCACGAACGTGTAAGGCCGGGTCAACGCTATCCGTACTAAGTTCAGCATTCCCTGCCGAAAATCCGTGATTTGAGAGGTGCCGGTCCCCCAGAGACCGCACTGCAGCATGGGACCATGACGCGCCGCTTCTGTCGAGACGATATTGGTTCTTCACGCCTATTGGTGGTGCGCTAGTGTGGCGCGGTGAGTAACGGCGCCGTGAGCGGGAGGACGACATCATGGCCGACTACGACTACGTCATAGTGGGTGCAGGCTCGGCGGGCGGCGCGCTGGCGGCTCGGCTGAGCGAAACTCCAAACAACAAGATTCTGCTGCTGGAAGCCGGCGCGGCCAGCCATCCTTACTCGCGAATGCCGCTTTCATTCGGACTGCTGATCGACAATCCCGCCGCCAACTGGTGCTACCAATCCGAACCCGAGCCCGGAACGGCCAACCGAACCATTCCCGTGCCGCGAGGAAAACTCCTGGGCGGATCGAGTTCGATCAACGGCCTGGTGTGGGTGCGCGGCCAACCGCTCGACTTCGATACCTGGGCGCAGATGGGCTGCCGCGGCTGGAGCTGGCGCGACGTGGCGCCGGTCTTCACCCGGATCGAGAACTTCGTCGACGGCGACGGCAGCAACGGCCGCGGCACTTCAGGCCCACTGAAAGTCTCGACCGTGCCCGACCAAAACCCCCTCTACGACTCGTTATTTGCAGCGTCCAAGGCTGCCGGCTTCAAGCTCAATCCCGACTACAACAGCGAGGACCAGGAGGGCGTCGTCAAGACGCAGACCTCGATCTACAAGGGCCGGCGCATGAGCGTCGCCCATTGCTACATCGAGCCGGCGATGAAGCGCTCGCCCAATCTCCAGGTTGTCACCAACGCCATGACCCTGCGCGTCCTGCTCGAGGGCAAGCGCTGCGTCGGCGTCGAGTACGAGAAAGACGGCAAGGTCGTGCAGGCGCGCGCGCGCGAGACCATCCTGTCGGCGGGCGGCGTGGCCAGTCCGCAGATCCTGGAACTCTCGGGCATCGGGCAGCCCGAGCTGCTGAAGAAGCACGGCATCGAGGTGAAGCACGAGCTCAGGGCGGTAGGCGAGAATTTCCGCGACCACATCAACGCCCGCATCATCTGGAAGGTGAAGGACGCACGCGTCTCCTACAACCACATGGCGCGCGGCCTCGGCGCCGTGACGCAGATGATGAAGTACCTCACCACCGGCGGCGGCTTCATGAGCCTGCCGTCGGCGCCGCTGCTCGCCTTCCTCAAGACGCGGCCGGAACTGGCGACGCCCGACGTGCAGATGCATCTCGTGCCCTATTCGATCAAAGATCCCAAGACGCGCAAGCTGCAGGACTTTCCGTCGATGACGATCTCCTGCTACCAGCTGCGACCCGAGAGCCTGGGTTCGATCCACATCCGCTCGGCCGATCCCAAGGCGCAGCCGGCGATCCGCTTCAATTTCCTGGGTGATACCATCGACCAGCAGGCCATGGTCGGCGGCTTCCGCATGATGCGGAAGATCGTCAACGCGGCGCCGATGGACACCTATCGCGGCGAAGAGTTCTC
>DATHNU010000938.1:0-2069 GCA_035485695.1 Reyranella sp.
GCGATCGCCTTCTGCGCCGTGCCGGCCTGCGGCGACGACGGTTCGAGCTCGAGGAAGCGTTCCCAGGCGGCGAGCGCCTCGACCGAGCGGCCGAGTTTGGTGAGCAGCAGGGCCAGGTTGAAGTGGCCGTCGGCGTAGCCCGGCTCGGCCTGCACGGCGCGGCGGTACTGGGCGACGGCGAGATCGGCCTGCTGCTCGTCCTCCGCCGCCAAAGCGAGGTTGTACCAGGCCTCGGCAAACGCGGGATCGCGCGCGACGGCGATCTGCCAGGCCACCTTGGCCTCGCTGGCGCGGCCCTGCGCCTGGAACACGTTGCCGAGATTGAAGGGCAGCACCGGATCGGCCGAATCGGCGCGCATCGCCGTCGTGTAGAGGCTCTCCGCCGTGGCGTGGTCGCCGCGTTCGTCCGCCTCTTCCGCCTCGACCAGGAGATCGTCGAGGCTGCGCGCCTTCTGCTCCGGGCGCATCGGCAGGCGCATGGTGAGCTGGCCCGAGAGCTCAGCGAGCTGGCCCGCGATCTCGCGTACCAGCGCGCCCGACGGACCCTCGGTAAGCCGCGCCTCGGCGAGATGCCCGCCGCGCCGGCCGAGCGTGATCGCGGCGTCGAGCACGTCGCCCAGCGCCACGCCGCGCTTCAGCAGTCGTGCCGCCTCGCGCGCCGCCACGAGGTCGCGGTAGGCGAAGCGCTCGTCGACCGGCTCGAGCACGTCGAACAGCATCAGGCAGGAGACGAGGTTGGGTTCCAGCCCGGCGAGGCGTTCGACCTCGGCTCGGCCCAGGCTGCGCTCGACCGAAGGCGGCGGCTCGAGCAGGCCGAGCGCGCGGCGCAGCACGTTCTCGCTGATCAGCGGCGCTGTCGCCGGCAGGCCGGCCGGAAGCTGCACGCGGCCGTCGTCGAGCGCGCGGTCACCGGCCGAATGGCCGAAGGCGATCACCGTCACGCGCGCGCCCGGCCGCGTCGCGAGCTTGCCGCCGCGGGCGCGCACGAGCCGGTCGAGCCGCCGGCGCGTCAGGCCCTGCAGGCGGCCGACGAGGAAAAGGGTCTGCCCCTGCAGGGGATCGGCGAGAGGCAATCCCGCCTCCGCGCCTCAGCGCGCCGCCTTGCGCGAAGCGGTCTTGCGGACGGCGGGCTTGCGCGCCGCCTCGGCCGCCGGAGCCGCCCGCGTGTCTGCGGCCTTCTTGCTCGGCGCGCGCGGCCGCCGGTCGGCGCCCATCTGCAGGCTGCGCTTCAGCGCGTCCATGATGTCGACGACGTTGTCGGGTTCGGCCGTCTCGGGCACCGCGAAGCTCTGGCCGGCCTGCTTGGCCTGCAGCATGGCGGTGACGGCTTCCTCGTAGCGGTCGGCGAAGCTCGTGGGCTCGAAGTGCCCGGACATGCGGCCGATGATCTCCTGGGCGATGTCGAGCATCGCCGGCGCCACCTTGCGCTCGCTGATGCCTTCGAAATATTCGGCGTCCTGCCGCACCTCGTAGGGATAGCGCAAGGTCGTCGCCAGCATGCCGGGCCCGCGCGGCTGCAGCATCAGCAGGCGCTCGCGCCGGGCGAGCACGACGCGGCCGATGCCGGCTACCTTCTTCTTCGCCATCGCCTCGCGGATCACGGCGAAGGCTTCCTCGGCCATCTTGCCGTCCGGAGCGAGGTAGTAAGGGCTGTCGAGGTAGATCCCGTCGATCTCGGCGGCCGGCACGAAGGTCTCGATCTCCAGCGTCTTGGTGCTCTCGATCCGGAGCGCCTCGAGGTCGCTATCCTCGATCACGATGTACTGGCCCTTGGCGACCTGGTAGCCCTTGACCCTGTCGGCCGTGTCGACCGGCTCGCCGCTCACCGAATCGACCAGGTTCTGCTTCAGGCGGTTGCCGGTCTTGCGGTTCAGCGTGTTGAACGACACGCGCTCCGACGACGACGAGGCGTTGTAGAGCGCCACCCCGCATGAGACGAGCGACAGCTTGAGGTAGCCTTTCCATGAGGGACGCGGCATTGGAAGACTCCAAGGTATGAACTGCCGGCCATTTTAGGGCAGGTGCTGTTGCAGGTCCAATTTGCCTCGATGACACAACTGGTATGGTGG
>DATHNU010000939.1:0-3794 GCA_035485695.1 Reyranella sp.
TCCTTTTCCGCCGCCTCGAGGAGCGCGTCGGGCGAAGGGCGCGTGTCAGCGGGAGCTCCGGCCATCGGAGCTCACGATGTCACTGTGACCGCAAAGCGTCGAGAGCCATGTTGAGCCGCATCACGTTGACGTGCGGCTCGCCGATCAGGCCGAGAAAGCGTCCTTCGACGGATTGCGTGACGAGATCGCGGACCTTCGCTTCCGGCAGGCCGCGCGCCTTGGCGATTCGCGGCACCTGGAAGAGCGCGGCGGCGGGCGTGATGTCCGGGTCGAGGCCGCTCGCCGACGTCGTGACGAGGTCGACCGGAACGGGCGTGTTGGGATTCTCGGCCTTGAGCTTGTCGGTGTCACCCTGGATGCGCTCGATCAGCGACTTCGCGGTGGGGCCGGCATTGCTGCCGCTCGAGTTGGCGGCGTTGTAGGGCGCGGGAACCGTCTTGCTCGGGTCCTTGGGGTCGGTGTCCGTCGTGGCCGAGGGACGTCCATGGAAGTATTTGTCCTCGGTGAAGTTCTGCCCGATCAGCTCGGAGCCGAGCACCTTCTTGTCCTTCTCGATCAGGCTGCCATTGGCCTGCCGCGGAAAGACGACCTGGGCGATGCCGGTCATGGCCAACGGATAGATGAGGCCGGTCAGGATGGTGAAACACACCATCATGACGATGGCGGGGCGGATCTCTTTCAACATGTCTATGTCCTCACGCAAGGCCTGCGGCGGTGATGGCCATGTCGATCAGCTTGATGCCGATGAAGGGCACGACGATGCCACCGAGGCCGTAAATCAGCAGGTTGCGCACCAGCAGCGCGGAGGCGCCGGTGGCGCGGTACTGCACGCCCCTGAGGGCAAGCGGGATCAGCGCGATGATGATCAGCGCGTTGAAGATGATCGCCGACAGGATGGCGCTCTGCGGCGTCTGCAGGTGCATGAGATTGAGCGCCTGGAGCTGCGGATAGAAGGCGACGAACATCGCCGGGATGATGGCGAAGTACTTGGCGACGTCGTTTGCGATCGAGAAGGTGGTGAGCGCGCCCCGGGTCATCAGCAGCTGCTTGCCGATCTCGACGATCTCGATCAGCTTGGCCGGGTCGCTGTCGAGATCGACCATGTTGCCGGCCTCGCGGGCGGCCATCGTGCCGGTGTTCATGGCGACGCCAACATCGGCCTGGGCGAGCGCCGGGGCGTCGTTGGTGCCGTCGCCGCACATCGCCACCAGCTTGCCCTGACCCTGCTCCTGGCGGATCAGCTTGAGCTTGGCTTCCGGCGTCGCCTGGGCGAGGAAGTCGTCGACGCCCGATTCGGCGGCGATGGCGGCGGCCGTCACCGGGTTGTCGCCGGTAATCATGACGGTGCGGATGCCCATCTTGCGCAAGGTGGCGAAGCGTTCGCGGATGCCGCCCTTGACGATATCCTTGAGGTGGATCACGCCCAAAAGCTTGCCGTCCTTGGCCACCGCCAGCGGCGTGCCGCCCGACTTTGCGACCTTGTCGGCAATCGCCTCGATCTCGCGAGCGACCAGCGGCGCGGTGCTGGCACCTTTGACCTCGGCGATAATCGCGTCCACGGCGCCCTTGCGGATCGAGGAGCCATCGACGTCGATACCGCTGATACGCGTGTAGGCCGAGAACGGGATGAATTTGGCATGCAGCGGTGCCATCTCGCGACCGCGGATGTCATAATTCTCCTTGGCCAGCACGACGATCGACCTGCCCTCTGGCGTCTCATCGGAAAGCGAGGCGAGCTGGGCGGCGTCGGCGAGATCGCGTTGGTCGACGCCCGCCACCGGCAGGAACTCCGTCGCCTGGCGGTTGCCGAGGGTGATGGTGCCGGTCTTGTCGAGCAGCAGCGTGTCGACGTCGCCCGCCGCCTCGACGGCGCGGCCCGACATGGCGAGCACGTTGAAGCGCACCAGCCGGTCCATGCCGGCGATGCCGATCGCCGACAGCAAGGCGCCGATCGTCGTCGGGATCAGGGTCACGAACAGCGCCACCAGCACCAGCACGGGCATGGTGCCGCCGGCATAGGCGGCGAAGCTCGGGATGGTCGCCACCGAGAAGACGAAGATGATGGAGAGGCCGGCCAGCAGGATGTTGAGCGCGATCTCGTTCGGCGTCTTCTGCCGCTCGGCGCCTTCGACCAAGGCGATCATGCGGTCGAGAAACGTCGCGCCCTGCTGGGCGGTGACGCGCACCTTGATCCAGTCCGAGATCACCTGGGTGCCGCCGGTCACGGCCGAGCGGTCGCCGCCGCTTTCGCGGATGACGGGCGCCGATTCGCCGGTGATCGCGGCTTCGTTGACCGAGGCGACGCCCTCGATCACCTCACCGTCGGACGGGATGAGATCGCCCGTCTCGACCAGCACGACATCGCCCTTCCTGAGCTGGGTCGCGGGAACGCTCTGCCATTTGGTGTCAGAAACGTCCGCCAGCCGCTTGGCGACGGTCTCGGTCTTGGCCTTGCGCAAGGTCGCGGCCTGGGCCTTGCCGCGGCCTTCGGCGACGGCCTCGGCGAAGTTGGCGAACAGCACCGTGAACCAGAGCCAGAGATTGATCTGGAAGGCAAAGCCCAGCCCGCCGCCGCCGGTGACGAGATCGCGGATGAAGAGCACCGTCGTCAGCGTCGCCACCACCTCGACCGTGAACATGACGGGGTTGCGTATCATGACGCGCGGGTCGAGCTTGCGCAGCGCGTCCAGCACGGCGGGGCCCAGGATCTTGGGATCGCCCAAGGTGGAGACGGCCATCCGCCGCCGCTGCTGTGAAAGGGTGAGTTCCATGGTCTGTCCTCAACTCAGAACTGGGTGCCGGCGTTCATCGCGACCTGCTCGACCAGCGGGCCTAACGCCAGCGCCGGGAAGTAGGTGAGACCGCCCACGATCAGGATCACGCCGACGACCAAGCCGACGAATAGCGGACCATGCGTCGGGAAGGTGCCGGCCGAGGCGGGCACGATCTTCTTGGCAGCGAGCGAGCCTGCGATGGCGACCATCGGCACGATCATCAGGAAGCGGCCGATGAACATCGCGAAGCCGATGGTCGTGTTGTAGAACATCGTATTGGCGCTGATGCCGGCAAACGCCGAGCCGTTGTTGCCGGTGGCCGAGGTGTAGGCATAGAGGATCTCGCTGAAGCCATGCGGCCCCGCGTTGGCGGGACCGGCGAGCCCGGCGGCGGCGACGGTGGCGATCGCGGAGAAGCCCAGGATCGACAGCGGCAGGATGAGAATGGCGAGCATCGCCATTTTCACTTCCTTCGCTTCGATCTTCTTGCCGAGATATTCGGGCGTGCGGCCGACCATCAGGCCGGCGATGAACACCGCGAGGATGGCGAACAGCAGCATGCCGTAGAGCCCGGCGCCGACGCCGCCGACGATGATCTCGCCCAGCTGGATGTTGAACAGCGGGACCATGCCGCCCAGCGGCGTGAAGCTGTCGTGCATCGAATTGACGGCGCCGCACGACGCATCGGTGGTGACCGTGGCGAACAAAGCGGAGTTGGCGATGCCGAAGCGGACTTCCTTGCCTTCCATGTTGCCGCCGGCCTGCAGCGTCGAGGCGGCGGTGTCGATGCCGAGCGGAGCGAAGGCCGGATTGCCGGCGGCCTCGGCCCAGTAGGCCACCACGACCCCGCCCAGGAACAGGATGCCCATGACCGCGAACACCGCCCAGCCCTGGCGCTGATCGCCGACCATGCGGCCGAACACGTTGGTGAGCGCGGCGCCGATCGAGAAGATCAGCACGATCTGCACGAAATTGGTGATGGCGTTGGGGTTCTCGAAGGGATGGGCGGAGTTGGTGTTG
>DATHNU010000940.1:0-3590 GCA_035485695.1 Reyranella sp.
CCACTCGCGTCGACCCGAGAGCCGCAACGCCTTCGCCGCCAGGCTCGAGAAGGATCTCGGCAAGAAGATCATCGTCACCGAGGATTGGCGTTCCTGTGTCGAGGGCGCCGACATCGTGGTCGAGGCCTCGCGCCTCAACGAGCCGACGCCGATGCTCAAGACGGAGTGGATCAAGCCTTCGGCGTTCGTCGTGCCCTACGGCACGATGAGCGCGATCGAGCTGTCGTTGACCGACATCATGCAAAAGCTTGTCGTCGACGACTGGGGCCAGTGCAAGGGCGGCCCGTTCGGCAGCCTCCGAGCGCATGTGAACGCAGGCAAGCTCTCGGAGCAGACGCTCCATGCCGAGATGGGCCAGATCGTGGCCGGCCTCAAGAAGGGCCGCGAGAACGACAAGGAGACGATCCTGTTCTGGCATCGCGGCCTGTCGCTCTCCGACATCGCGCTCGCCCATGCCATGATCGAAAAGGGCGCGCGGCTCGGCATCGGCCAGAAATTGCGCTTCGCGTGACGTCATCTTTGCTGGGAGCGCGCCACTCCAGTGGCGCATCTTCGTGGATCACACAGCCAATGAGCGCCACTGGAGTGGCGCGCTCCCAGCGATGACACCTGATCGGATTCTGCGCTAGGCTCGCGGAAACACAAACGGGGGTGAGCGGATGGGAATTTTTGGCAAAGCGATCGCCGTCGCGCTCGCGCTGGTCGCCCTCGGCGGCACCGCGTCGGCGCAGACGCTCAAGGTCGGCTCCAAGAACTTCACCGAGCAGTTCATCGTGGCCGAACTCTACGCCGCCGCGCTCGAGGCGGCGGGCTTCAAGGTCGAGCGCAAGATCAACCTCGGCGCGACCCTGGTGGCGCATGAGGCCCTGCGCACCGGCGCCATCGACCTCTATCCCGAATACACCGGCACCGGTCTCGGCGCGGTCATGAAGGCGCAGGGCGCGACCGAAACCGACCCGCAGAAGGTCTACCAGATGGTAAAGGTCTACTACGAGAAGGAGTACAAGCTCACCTGGCTGAAACCCTCCGGCGTCGACAACGGCTATGCCCTCGTCGTGCGGCCGGAGACGGCGCAGGCGATGAACCTCAAGACGCTCAGCGACCTCGCCAAGGTCGCCGGCAAGCTCAAGCTCGGCGCCGGACCGGAATTCGGCGACCGTCGCGACGGCATCAAGGGGCTCAAGGAGGTCTATGGCATCGAGTTCGGCGAGTTCCGCCAGTTCGCCGCGCTGCGGTTGCGCTACGACGCGCTGATGCAAAAGCAGATCGACGTTGCCAACGGCTTTGCCACCGACTGGCAGATCGCGGCGGAGAAGTTCGCCCCCCTCAAGGACGACAAGGGCCTTTTCCCACCCTACTTCCTGGCGCCGGTGGTGCGCATGGATACCGTCGCGGGCAATCCCAAGGCCGTCGAGGCGCTCGAGCGCGTCGGCACCCTCATAGACAATCCGACGATGCAGGAACTCAACCGCCAGGTCGAGGTCGACAAGAAGGAACCGCGCGCCGTCGCGATGGCCTTCCTCAAGGCCAAAGGGGTGGTCCGCTGACGCCCAGCAAGGCGGTCGAAGTCGGCAAGCGGGCGATCGGGGTCGCCGACGTCGTGGCGGTGGCGCGCGCCGGCGCCGCTGTCCGGATCGCGCCGGCGGTCGCGGCACGCCTCAGGCGCGCGCGCCGGATCGTCGAGCGCTTTGCCGCCGGCGATCGGGCGGTCTACGGCCTGAACACCGGCCTGGGCGCCGCAGTCGATACGCCGCTCACCCAGGATGAGGTCGCCGCCTTCCAGCGTCAGGCCCTCATGGCGCGCGCTGTCGGCGTCGGCGACTTCCTCGCCACCGACGAAGTTCGAGCCACGCTGTTCGTACGGCTGGCCGGCATTGCCCACGGCGCTTCGGGTCTTTCGCCCGCCTTCGCCATCGTCATTCGCGACATGCTGGACAAGGGCCTTCACCCGCGCGTGCGCCGCATCGGAACGCTGGGCGAGGCGGACCTGAGCCCGCTGGCCCAGCTTTTCCTGCCGCTGGTCGGCCAGGGGGAGGCGGAGCTTGGCGGCCGCCTCATGCCGGGGCACGAGGCGCTCAGCAAGGCCGGCATCGAACTGCCGGTCCTCGGTCCCAAGGACGGGATCGCGCTTCTGAACGCCAATGCCTACAGCGTCGGCACCGGTGCACTCGCGCTCCATGATGCCGGGCTGGCGCTGCAAGCGCAGACCGCGGCCGGCGCGCTCTCGCTCGAGGCGGCGGGCGCCAACCTCTCGCCCACCGATCCTCGGGTCGTGGCGCTTCGACCCGCGCCCGGACAGGCCGCCGCCTCACGACTGATACGGTCGCTGATCAAAGGCAGCGATCTCCTGAACGCCAAGCATCCGCGAAGGGTGCAGGACCCGCTGTCGTTTCGCTGCCTGGCCCCGGTGAACGGCGCGGCCTTCGACCAGCTCGATCGCGCAACAGCAGCAGTCCTCGCCGATCTCAACGGTGCCGGCGACAGCCCGGCCGTGCTGGTCGACGACGAGGAACTGATGTCGACGGTGAATTTCGACACCACGGCTATGTCGCTGGCCTTCGAAGGCCTGGGACTCGCGTTGTCGCACACGGCCGCCATCGCCACCTTTCGCATTGCCAAGCTGATGTCGCCCGGCTTCTCCGGCCTGCCGCGCTTCCTCACTCCCAAGGCGGCCGGGGCGCGCACCGGCTTCGCTACGGTCCAGAAGACCGCCTCGGCGCTGGAGGCCGAGATCCGCCATCTCGCTCTGCCGCTCGGCGCCATGACCGCCCCCGTCGCCGACGGCGTGGAGGACTATGCCCCCATGACGCCGCGCGTGGTCGAGAAGACGCATGACATCGTGCGCCGCCTGGCGCGACTGGCGGCGATCGAACTCGTCGTCGCGGCCCAGGCCATCGATCTCCGCGATGGGCCAAAACTCGGTCGCGGCACGGGCCGGGCCTTTGCCTTTGTGCGCGGCCACGTCGCCAGGCTCGAGGAAGATCGCCCGACCGGCCTGGACTTCGAGCGCCTCGCCATTGCCATCCTTGCCGGCGATCTCGCCGCCGCGCTCCCGGCATGAGCTGGGCCATCGAGAATTACGATCTGCTGGCCATAGCGCTTGGCGAACACATCGTGCTGGTGGCGACGGCGCTCGTCCTCTCGTTGGTCATCGCCTTCCCGCTCGGCATCTGGACCGCGCGACGGCCGGCGCTTTACGTCGCCGCCATGACGGCGACCGGCGTGCTCTACACCATCCCGGCACTGGCGCTCTTCGCGCTGCTCATCCCCTTCATGGGATTGGGCAAGGTGCCGGCCATCACCGCGCTGGTGCTCTACTCGCTCCTCATCCTGGTGCGCAACATTGCGATCGGCATTCGCGAAGTGCCGGCCGAGCTGATCGAAGCCGCCGACGGCATGGGCTACGGCAAGGGCCGGCGGCTGGTCAGGATCGAGCTGCCGATGGCCCTGCCCGTGATCGTCTCCGGCATCCGCATCACCGTGGTCACGCAGATCGCGGTCGCCACCGTTGCCGCCTATATCAATGCCGGCGGTTTGGGCGACATCATCTTCCAGGGCATCACCCAGGATTTCGGCGAGAAGATCGCGGC
>DATHNU010000941.1:0-3073 GCA_035485695.1 Reyranella sp.
GTCCATATCGGCATCGCCACGCAGACGCCCTCCGGTCTCATGGTGCCGGTCGTCCGCCACTGCGAGACGCTCAGCCTGTGGGACTGCGCCGCCGAAGTGCAGCGCCTGGCCGAGGCGGCACGCGAGGGCAGGGCGAGCCGCGCCGAGTTGGCGGGCTCGACCATCACGATCACCAGCCTGGGCGCCCTGGGCGGCATCGTCACCACGCCGGTGATCAACCGGCCGGAGGTCGCCATCATCGGCCCCAACAAGCAGGTCGTGCGTCCGGTCTGGCAGGGCGAGCAATTCGTGCCGCGCACCATGATGAACTTGTCGTCGTCGTTCGATCACCGCGTCATCGACGGTTATGTCGCGGCGCGCTTCGTCCAGCGCATAAAAGGCCTGCTCGAAGCGCCGGCGACAATTTTCATAGAGGCGTGAGATGGCCGAGATCGCTGCCAAGGTATTGATCGTGGGCGGTGGGCCCGGCGGCTATGTCTCAGCCATTCGCGCCGGCCAACTCGGCCTCGATGTCGTGCTGGTGGAGCAGGGCGGCCTCGACGGCGGGCTGGGCGGCACCTGCCTCAATGTCGGCTGCATCCCGTCGAAGGCGCTCATCCACGCGGCCGACGCCTACGAGCGCGCAGTCGAGCAGGCCAAGTCCGCGCCCTTCGGATTGAGGGTCGAGCATCCGACCATCGACTTCGCGCGCACGATCGAATGGAAGAACGGCATAGTCGGCCGTCTCACCAGCGGCGTCGGCGCGCTGCTGAAACGACACCGGGTCAAGATCCTGCAGGGACGCGCCGTGATGGTCGACGGCAAGACCTGCCGGGTCGAGACCGACACCGGTCCGCAGGTCGTGAGCGCCGAGCACGTCGTGCTGGCGACCGGCTCGGTGCCGGTGGCATTGCCCGCTTTGCCGTTCGGCGGCCGCATCATCTCCTCGACCGAGGCCCTCTCGCTGCCGGCCATTCCCGAACGCCTGGCCGTGGTCGGCGCCGGCTATATCGGCCTCGAGCTCGGGACCGCCTTCGCCAAGCTCGGCGCCAAGGTCACGGTGATCGAGGCGGAAAGCCGCGTCCTGCCCACCTACGACGAAGAGCTCGTCCGGCCGGTCGTGCGGCGCCTGCGGGCGCTGGGCGTCGACATCCTGACGCGCGCCCGGGCGGTCGGCCTGTCCGATGCGGGCGACGCGCTGCGGGTCGAGCAGGAGGGAGCGCCGGCGCGCAGCATCGCGGCCGACCGGATCCTCGTCGCCGCTGGACGGCGCGCCCGGATCGCTGGCTTCGGCCTGGAACGGCTCGACCTCACGATGAATGGCCCCTTCGTGCAGATCGACGAGCGCTGCGCGACCTCGATGCGCAACGTCTGGGCGGTCGGCGACCTCACCGGCGAGCCCATGCTGGCCCACCGCGCCATGGCTCAGGGCGTGGTGGTCGCCGAGCTGATCGCCGGCCATCGCCGCGTCTTCGACGGCACGGTGATTCCCGCCGTGTGTTTCACCGATCCGGAGATCGTCACCGTCGGACTCTCGCCCGACGAGGCGCGCAGGGCCGGCCACGAGGTGCATACCGCCCTGTTCCCGTTCCAGGCCAATGGCCGGGCCCTGACCTTGGGCGCGGAGGACGGCTTCGTGCGCGTGACGGCGCGTGCCGACAATCACCTGCTTCTGGGCATCGCCGCGGTCGGCGCCGGTGTATCGGAACTCGCCGCCGCCTTCGGTCTCGCGCTCGAGATGGGCTCGCGGTTGGAAGACATCGGCGGCACCATCCATGCCCATCCGACGCTGGGCGAGGCCTTCCATGAAGCGAGCCTGCGCGCCCTGGGCGAGGCGCTTCACATCTAGCTTCTGAGGACAGCCTTCACTTTTTCGGGTGCGAGCGGCATGTCGTGGATGCGCAAGGACACGGCGTCGGCCACGGCGTTCGCCAAGGCTGCGGCGGCGGGACCCTGACCGGCCTCGCCGGTTCCGAGGAACGGCGTACGTGGCCGATCGATAAGATGGACGTCCACGGTTGCTGGCAGGGTGTCGAAACGCAGGATCGGATAAGCGCTCCAGTCGAAGCTGAGACGGTGCGTCATGTCGAAAGCGACGGCTTCGTGGATCGTCCAGCTCAGCGACTGGATGATCGCACCCTCGATCTGGTTGCGGATGCCGTCGGGATTGACGGCTTCACCGCTGTCGACGGCCGCCACCACGCGCGGGATCTTTATGTCGCCCCTGTCGCGGTCAACGGCTACTTCCATCGCCACCGCACAATAGGCGGCCAGGTTCTTGTAGCGGGCAAAGGCGAAGCCGCAGCCCCGACCGCCGCCGCCTTTGGCGCGTGCGGCCCAGCCGAAGCGATCGGCCGCGGTCTGCATCACCTCGCGGGCGCGGGCATCCGTCATATGGGCAAGGCGGAAGGCGAGGGGATCGGCGCCGGCGGCTTTCGCCAGCTCGTCCATGAAGCATTCGATGGCGAAGACGTTCATGTGCGCGCCGAGCGAACGCAGGGCCGACACGCGCACCGGCGCCTGCTCGATGAAGTGATAGGTTCCCTTGGCATTGGACAGCGCATAGAGCGGATTGCCGTTGCGATGGCCGCCGCCCTCCGGCATCGGGATCGGCTTGGGGATCTGGCGGGGGAAGGGCGGCTCGACCTCGGCGCCCGCCAGCAGGCCGCCGGCGGTGGCGGGGCGTCCGTTATGCGCGTTGCTCCACACGTCGTGACGCCAGCCGGCGATGCGGCCGTCGGCCAGCGTGGCTTCCAGCTCGACCACCATCGCCGACCCCAGCGGCTCCCAGCCATGTTCCTGCTCGCGCATCCATTGCAGGCACACCGGGCGGCCTGGGACGGCACGGGCGGCGAGGGCTGCGTCGGCGGCGACATCGTCGGCGCCGTTGTGGCCGTAGCAGCCCGAGCCTTCGGTATGGATGCAGCGCACTTTGTCTGCCGTCAGGCGCAGCAGTTCGGCCAGGGACTTGCGCAGCGGATAGACCCCCTGGCTGTGCGTCCACACCGTGACGCCGTCATTCTCCCACAGCGCCACGGCGCAGGACGGCCCGATCGAGCCATGCATCAGGCAAGGCCGGCTGTAGCGCGCCTTG
>DATHNU010000942.1:0-2085 GCA_035485695.1 Reyranella sp.
GACGAACTGGTCGCTGAGGTGGTCGCGGTCGAGCAGGATGAAGATGACCAGGATCACCGCGATGCCGATGGTCAGCAGCGGATGCATCAGCGGCGCCACGAAAGCCGCCACGCTGGCAAAGCTCGAATCGCCGCTCTGCACCCGCAGCGCCGGGGCCGCCGCCGGCCCCGTGGTCACGTCGAGGTCGCGGCTCAGCGAGGCGACCATGGCGGCGAAGCGGCTCAGCGCGCCACCGCCCTCGGACAGCCCACGGATGTCCTGGATCTTCTGGTGAAGGTTAGTCTGGTAGCCGGTCACGCGGCCGGCCACCTCGGCGAGCTGGGTCGTCACCAGCACGGCGAGCAGGCCGGCCACGACCAGCGCGCTCAGCACCACCACCGCCACGGCGAGTGGTAATGGCAGCAGGCGGCGCACCGCCGCGACGGCGGGCCCCAGGATGAAGGCGAAGAGCACGGCGACCGCCACCGGGATCAACACCTCCTGGCCGAAATAGAGCGCCACGACGGCCGTCGCTGCGATGAAGGTCACGGCGGCGATCCGCACGAGGCGCGCGTCGCCTCGTTCCGGGTTGGCGAAGTCGAGGAGCTTCATGGCTGCCCCCTTTCGGGTCGGCGGCGCCGCTGTTCAGGTGGCGTGAACGAGATCGTGGACGAAGCCCAGTTTATCGATCGCCGGCTGGGAGAGCACGAAAGGATAGAGATCGGACTGGCCCATGGCACGGTTGAGGCTATTGAGGGCAAGCGACAGCGGCAGCCAGCTTTCGATGAGCTGGGCGATGCCGGGCGCGCGATAGGGATCAAAATCGACGCTGGCGTCGAGCTCATCGCCGCGCGTCAGCCAGGGATGCGTCGACAGGCCGAAGGCGCGGGCGATCTCCAGCGTGTCGACGATGTGAAGGTAGTGCGCCCAGGTCTCGGCGAAATCCTCCCAGGGATGCGACGTGGCGTAGGCGCTGACGAAACGCGACTGCCAGTCGGCGGGCGCGCCGTTGTTGTAATAGGTCTGCAGGGCCTGCTCGTAATCCTGCCGTTCGTCGCCGAAAATCGCCCGGCAGGCGTCGAGCCGGCCACGGTCGCGCACCAGCCTGTCCCAGAAGTAATGGCCGGTCTCGTGGCGGAAGTGGCCCAGCAGGGTGCGATAGGGTTCGTGCATGGCGACGCGCCGCTGCTCGCGGGCAGCATCGTCGGCTTCAGCGAGCGAGATGGTGATGAGACCGTTGTCATGCCCCGTCGTGACCGGGGCCGCATTCAGGTGAGGCAGCTCGGCCAGGAAGTCGAAGGCCAACCCCTCGGCGGGATCCTCTACCCGGGTCGGCATCGGCAGCCGCAACCGCAGCAGCGAATAGAAAAGCCGGTGCTTGGCGATCTCGATCTTCTGCCAGGCCTCGAGGTTGGCGGGCAGGGTAACGTCAGGGATCGTCCTGTTGTGCCGGCAGGAGAGGCAAAAGCTCTCCGGCGAGGACGCCTCGACCAGCCAGTTGCACGCCTTCTGCGCGGCATTGGCGCAGAACCGGTAGGAGCCACCGGGCGCCGTGAGCGCGCGCCACAAATTGCCGTCAGGCTCGAGGGCCGATAGGGTCGCGATCTCGGGCACATAGCCCAGCCGATGACCGCACTTCACGCAAACGCTGTTCTCGAAATAGAGGACCTGCTGGCAGCTCTGACACTTGAACAACTTCATCACCGCAGCTCCCGCCCCTGCCCCTCCGGCCTTAAACTCTGTCGCGGTTGAATGGACGTTATTCGCCCACGGTCGCAGCACACGCCCATAACGGCGGTACGCGAGGGACGTTGCTACAGGGGCGTTCGTCGCGCTGCCGCGGCCAAGGCCGCAACAAAGACTATCGGCATTATGGTTCGGTCAGGAGCGGTTCAACTTGGTGGTCAGCGGTCGGTCCGGTCCGGTTGCTCGCATGGCCGCGGGTCAGCCAGCTGCGGCTTAAGGGAATCACGAGGTGCGACGGGTGGGTAACACCCACCCGGGCGCCGGGCGTCAGCAGCAGCGCTCCACCACTCATTGCTGACGCCCACTCTTGAGCACTTGAACGCTACATGCGATCTGCCCAGTCCTTGACCTGACGCTCGG
>DATHNU010000943.1:0-2635 GCA_035485695.1 Reyranella sp.
CCGAATGGAACAAGTGCTAGCCGGGCCGTCGCGCGGCGATCCGCTGCACCATCGCCATTTTCGGCTCGCTGATCATGCGCGCCTCGTAGGCCGTTACCGACAGACGGCCGCGCGCCAGGTCGAGCAGCTCGCCGTCCTTCAGCAGGAACGCGGGCCGGCTGGGCTCGCCGAAGCGCTCGTTGCCTTCCATGAAAGTCTCGTAGAGCAGCACGCCGCCCGGCGCGAGCGCATCCAGCAGCGCAGGAAAAAGCGGCCGATGCAGGTAGCTGGTCACGACTACCGCGCCGAAAGTGCGGCCGGGAAGCGGCCACGGCGATCCATCTTCGAGGTCTGCCTGAACGATGTCGATGCCGGGATGACCTGCAAGCCGGCTTGTGTCGCGATCGAGCGCCGTCACCCTGTGTCCACGGTCGGCAAAGAACCGGCTGTGGCGGCCACCGCCGGCCGCGACATCAAGGACGGCGGCCTCCGGGGCGATCAGGCCCGCCCATTGCACGATCCAGGACGATGGCGTCCCTCTTGCGTCAGCCACAATCGCACCCCATCATCTCTGGCACTCCCCAGCTGGGAGTGCCAACAGCGGAATTTCTTGTAATTTCATGATCCTATATCGCCTGCGCTGCTCCAAAGGCCACGAGTTCGAAAGCTGGTTCAAGGACAGCAAGACCTACGAACGCCAGGAAAAGAAGTCCCTGATCGGCTGCGCCGTGTGCGGCGACGCCAAGGTCGCGCGTGCGCCGATGGCGCCGCACCTCGGCAAAGGCAGCAAGAAAACCGAAGCCGAAGTGCCGGTTGCCGCGCCGCCGGCGGCGACTCCGTCGCCGGAGCAGCAGCAGATGGCGGCCATGGCCAAGCACATGCCGAAGGAACTGCGCGAAGCCCTGCTCAAGGTGCGCGAGCAGGTCGAGAAGAACTGCGAGCATGTCGGCGACAAGTTCGCCGATGAGGCGCGCAAGATTCACTACGGCGAGAGCGACAAGCGCGGCATCTATGGCGAGACCAGCGACGAGGAAGCCGAAGCGCTGGCCGACGAAGGCATCGAGTTCGGCCGCCTGCCGTGGATTCCGAGGGGAAACTGACCATTCCCGTCATCCCGAGCGAAGCCGCCCAAAGGGCGGCGTAGTCGAGGGACCTCTTCTTGTCACCGAGGCAACAGAATAGGTCCCTCCACTACGCCTCGCTGCGCTCGGCTCCGGTCGGGATGACGGGTCTAAATCCATACAGCATGTAATTCACGTCGAGGTCGCTCTTGCTGATCGACCAGGCGCGGCTGAGCGGGCTGTAGACCACGCCCACGATCTCCTGTGCGTCGATGCCCGCGGCGCCGAGGCCGTTCACGACTTCGGAAGGTTTCAGGAACTTCTTCCAGTCGTGCGTGCCGCGTGGCAGCCAGCGCAGAATATATTCGCCGCCGGCGATGGCCAGCGCCCAGGCCTTGGCGGTGCGGTTGAGCGTCGACAGGAAGAGCAGGCCGCCCGGCTTCACCATGCGGCCGCAGGATTTCAGGAACAGCTCGACATCGGCCACGTGCTCGACGATCTCCAGCGCCAGCACGATGTCGAACCGGGCGCCCGATTCAGCCAGCGCCTCCGCTGCGCCCTGCCGATAGTCGATGTCCAATCCCTGCTTTTCGGCATGCTGAGCCGCGATCCCGATGTTGCGCGCCGCCGCATCGACGCCCGTCACGCGGGCACCGAGGCGGGCCATCGGCTCGCTGAGCAGGCCGCCGCCGCAGCCGATGTCGAGCAGGCTGAGGCCCTGCAGCGGCGCGCCCGACAGCGGATCGCGGCGCCAGTGTTGCGCGGCGCGGTCGCGGATGTAGCCGATGCGCACCGGGTTCAGCCGGTGCAGCGGCGCGAACTTGCCGGCAGGGTCCCACCACTCCCCGGCGATGCGCGAAAAGCGCGCGATCTCGGCCGGATCGACGGTGGTATGCGCTGAATCGGCCATGGCTGCCCTTGACCCCTACGGTGCTCACGGTGTCTATACCCCGCTTTCGAGCAGGTCCATGGCGCGCATCGTTCTCAAATTCGGCGGTACCTCGGTTGGCGACATCGACCGCATCCGGAATGTCGCGCGCAAGGTCAAGGCCGAGGTCGACCGCGGCAACGAGGTCGCCGTGGTGACGTCGGCCATGTCGGGCGCCACCAACCAGCTCGTGAAGTGGGTCAACGACATCGCGCCGCTGCACGATGCGCGCGAGTACGACGTCGTGGTGGCGACGGGCGAGCAGGTGACGATCGGCCTGCTGGCGCTGGCGCTGCAACAGCAGGGCGTGAAGGCGCGCTCCTGGATGTCGTGGCAGATTCCCATCCGCACCGATGCGGCCCACACCAAGGCGCGCATCGTCGACATCGAGACGGCCGACATGGCGCGCGCCATGGCCGCGGGCGAGGTGCCGATCGTGCCGGGCTTCCAGGGCCTGTCGCCCGAGGGCCATGTGACGACGCTGGGCCGCGGCGGCTCCGACACCTCGGCGGTGGCGCTGGCAGCGGCGCTCAAGGCCGACCGCTGCGACATCTATACCGACGTCGACGGCGTCTACACGACCGATCCGCGCATCGTCGAGAAGGCGCGCAAGATCGACCAGGTGACCTACGAGGAAATGCTCGAGATGGCGTCGCAGGGCTCCAAG
>DATHNU010000944.1:0-2504 GCA_035485695.1 Reyranella sp.
TCTGCATCAGCATGGCCGTCACCGGCGGGCCTCCGGCGAGCGCGTCGGGCTCGCCGCACAGCACAGGCCCGATGCGGGACTGGTCGAGGACTCGCGTCGCGGGGTTCAGCAAATCGAGTCCATGCGCCAAGGTCAGGTCGAGCTGCCAGTTGTCGAGATTGAGGAAGAACGCGCCGCCACCCCGATGCTGCCAGGCACCGGTGATCGCCGGCAGGCAGGTTACGGCGTGCATCGCCGCCGAGCCGTTGCGCGAGCGTGTGAAGCCGAAGCCTACCCGCAGGAAGCTGCGCGGGGTGGCGCCGTAGAGCCGGGCGAAAGCGACGATTTCGGCGGCCGGCAGGCCGGTAATGTCCGAAGCCCAGTCCGGCGTCTTGTCGGAGAGATGGGCCTCGATCTCGGGACCGAAGTCGCTGTGACGGGCGAGGTAATCGCGATCGGCGAAGCCCTCCTTCAGCAGCACGTGCATCATGGCCAGCGCCAGCGCGCCGTCGGTGCCCGGCCGCAGCACCAGGCCGATATCGGCCGCCTCGACGGTGGGCGTACGGTAGACGTCGACGACCACCAGCTTGGCGCCGCGCTGCTTGCGGGCCTTGGCGATGTGGGTCATGGCGTTGACCTGCGTCGAGACGGGATTGCCGCCCCACACGACGATGAGATCGGACTCGGCCATCTCGCGCGGATCGGGTCCCGTCAGTCTGCCGACGCCGGCGCGCCAGCCCGATTCGGCGGGGGTCACGCAGATCGTGGTCTTCTGGCGGGAATAGCCCAGGGCATGGCGCAGGCGATCGATGCCCCAGCGCTGCACGACCCCCATCGTGCCGCCGGAATGGTAGGGCCATACCGATTCGCTGCCGTACACCCGAGTCGCGCGGCTGAACGCCTCGGCGACTTCGTCCAGAGCGGCATCCCATGAGATCGGACGGAACGTGCCCTGCCCCTTCTCGCCCGTCCGCTGCAACGGCTGCCTGAGCCGGTCGGGATGGTGGACGCGCTCGGCATAGCGCGCGACCTTGGCGCAGACGACGCCGTCGGTGTAGCTGTTCGCGGCGGCCCCGCGGATGCGGCCTATGCGTGTCGACGACAGGCGCTCCACCTCGAGGGAGCAGGCACTCGGGCAATCATGCGGGCAGGCCGACTTCCAGAATTCCTTGCCCATGGCTTGCGTCCCGGCGATCTTACTGACCATCATTTGGCCGCACACGCGCCGGCGTCGCCCGCCTGCACGGCGCTTTCGAAGGCTCCCGGCGGCCCGGCATGGCCGTCGAAGCGGCTGCTTTCCAAAAAAACCGGCATGACGCCTGACTCCGATCCTGCCGACCGCGGCGGTGCCGGAACGGTACTGCACTACCCGGTCGTACGTCCATGTACTGGGCCCAGCTCAATCGCCGCTAGACCTCGTCTACGCCGAACGCCTGCCGCATCGCCTTCACGCCCTCCTGGTGCGGCGTCCACATGCGGCCGCCGACCAGGCCGCCATCGACCACGAGGTCGTGGCCGTTGATGAAGCTCGAGTCGTCGGAGGCCAGGAACACCGCGGCATGGGCGATATCGTCGGTGATGCCGGCGCGCGGGATCGGCTGGTTCTTGGCCATGCTGGCCTTCATCGCCTCGGCATGGGCATCCGCCTTGTCGGGCGGCAGGCCGAGCGCCTTGGCGAAGATGCCGGTGGCGATGCCGCCCGGCGAGATCGAGTTGCAACGCACGTTCTTCTCGCCGAGCTGCATGGCGGCGCACACCGTGAGATGGTTCACCGCGGCCTTCGCGGCACCGTAGATCATCGAGGTCGAGTAGCCGGCGCGGCGCCCCGCCACGCTGCCGTTGTTGATGATGCTGCCCGAGCCCTGCTTCATCATGATCGGCGCGGCGTGCTTCATGCCCAGCATGACGGAGCGCACCAGGGTCGCCATCGCCGCGTCGAAGCCCTCGACCGGCACGGTCTCGATGCCGCCCACCGGCGCCGGCCCGCCGGCATTGTTGAACAGGCAGTCGAGCCGGCCCCATTTCGAGACGCAGGCATCGATCATCGCCTTGACGTCGGCCTCCTTCGTGGCGTCGGCCTTCACGAACATGCATTTGTCCTTGCCCAGCGCCGCCTCGAGCGTGCGGCCAAGCTCCTCGCGGCGGCCGGTTGCCAGGACCTTGGCGCCTTCCTGGACGAAGATCTCGACGGTGCGCCGGCCGATGCCGCTGGTCGCGCCGGTGACGATGGTGATCTTGCCGTCGAGCTTGCCCATGGATGTCTCCTTGTCATTTATTTCCGCGTGGCCCTCTTGCTCCTCTCCCCCGCTAGGGGGAGATGAGCATGATCTTTCGATGGGTCCCCAATCATATGATACACCACCGCTCACAAGGAGAAGCAGATGGCGGTGTTGGGTATTCTGGGTGGTAGCGGCGTCTATGACATGGCCGGTCTGAAGGACGCGGCATGGCGCAGGATTGCCTCGCCCTTTGGCGAGACATCCGACGAGTTCCTGTTCGGCGTTCTGGACGGCCTCGACGTCGTT
>DATHNU010000945.1:0-9079 GCA_035485695.1 Reyranella sp.
CACACACACGCCTAATAGCACCGCGACTGCGGAAAAGCATGTGATGTGGATCACATTTCGGTTAGTTCGCTTCGACAGGTGCCAAGACGCCGCAGGCAAGACCCGAGGGCTTAGGCGGCCAGTAGCCGCGAGACCTGCTTGGCGTCCCAGGGGTCCCGACCCGCCGGAGCCCCACGCCGCGGGGCTTCAAGCTCCTGGGCGATAGCTGCCAGCGCCCACCCTTAGCGGAGGCGATTGCGGTCTCGGAGAGAGCGACAATTGAAGGTTCACTTACCCACAAAGTTACCCAATAACCCAGTAAAGCCCATAAATACTTGTTGCCTTACATCTTGCCCTGATAGATGCCGATGATTTTGTCGAGCATGTCGAGCGCCTGGTCGCGCGGCCGCTGGAAGGTGTTGCGGCCGATGATCGAGCCGTTGGCGCCGCCGTCACGCAGGCCGCGGATCTCAGTGAACAGGCCTTCGAGGTCCTTGGCTTCGCCGCCTGAGAACACCACGATGCGCCTTCCCGCGAACGTCGCCTGCATGACGTGCTTGATGCGCGCGGCGAGCGTCGAGATGTCGATGTTGGCCTTCTCGTAAGCGGCCTTCGCTTCGGGTTGCCACAAGACGTTGGTCGGCGGCTTGACCTTGATGATGTGGGCGCCGAGCAATGCCGCCATGTGGGCAGCGTAGGCGCAGACATCCATCGCCGTCTCGCCTGGCTTGTCGAGCTTGCCGCCGCGCGGGTAGGACCACATCACGACGGCAAGGCCGACCGACTTGGCCTCCTCGGCCATCGCGCGGATCTCCTCCATCATCTCGTACTGGTCCTCGGAGCCCGGATAGATCGTGAAGCCGATCGCCGAGCAGCCGATGCGCAGCGCGTCCTTCACCGAGCCGGTGACGGCCTGGTCCTTGTTGGTCGACAGCGAATTGGCCGAGTTGAGCTTGAGGATGGTCGGGATGGCCCCGGCGAAGGTATCGGCGCCGGCCTCGAGCGGGCCGAGCGGGGCTGCATAGGCGTTCAGCCCGGCATCGATGGCGAGCTGGTAGTGATAGTGCGGGTCGTAGGCATCCGGGTTGGGTGCGAAGGATCGGTCGGGGCCGTGCTCGAAGCCCTGGTCGACGGGCAGGATCACCATCTTGCCCGAGCCCCCCAGCCTTCCGTGCATCAGGATGCGAGCGAGGTTGGTCTTGGTGCCGGGGCAGTCGCTCTCGTAGTTGTCGAGGATCTTCCTGACCTTCTGCGTGATCTTCATCGCCGGCTCCCCAAGCGGTTCATTGCTGCCCAAAGCGGCGCCGGTGATAGCGGGCAGGGCCTATTCGTTCAAGCCCTTGCCGGGATAGGGGTGCGTGGCCATCCAGTGTCTGGCGATGTCGAGGCGTCGGGTGACCCACACGCCTTTCTGCTGTTGGATATAATCGAGCAGGCGCCACAATCCCGCTGTGCGGCCGGGGTGGCCGATCAGGCGCTGGTGCAGGCCGACCGACATCATCTTGGGGGCTGTGGCACCCTCCTTGTAGAGCACATCGAAGGCGTCGCGGCAGAGGGTGAACCACTGGTCGGCGGTGGTCATGCCGGCGGCGTACTTGCCGTCGTTGTTGGTGAGCGAGTAGGGCACGATCAGATGCGGCTTGCCTTCGACCGTCTGCCAGAACGGCAGCTCCTCGCCGTAGTAGTCGCTGTCGTAGGTGAAGCCGCCATGCTCCAGCAGCAGGCGGCGCGTGTTGACACTGGGGCCGTAGCGGCAATACCAGCCGGCCGGCGCCTCGCCGACGGTCTGCTTCAGCGACTTCACCGCCTTGGCGATGTGCTCGCGCTCCTCCGCTTCGGAGAGCTGGAAATGGCGCACCCAGCGCCAGCCGTGGCAGCAGACGTCGAAGCCCGACTTCCTGATCGCCTCGGCGGCCGGCTTGTTGCGCTCGAGCGCCAGCGCGCAGCCGAACACGGTGAGCGGCAGCCCGCGCTCCTGGAAGGCGCGCATGATGCGCCAGAAGCCGACGCGGACGCCGAACTCGAACATGCCTTCGGCCGCGAGGTCGCGGCCCTTCAGGCCCTGCGAGGAGGTCGAGGATTCGGTCAGGCCGTTCTCGCTGTAGCCCTCGCCGTCCTGCACGGACGGCTCCGACCCTTCCTCGTAGTTGACGACGAAGTTGACGGCGATGCGCGCCCCGTCCGGCCACTTCGGATCGGGCGGATTGGCTCCGTAGCCCACGAGGTCGCGTGTCGGCTCCCAGCTCATGATGGTCTCCTTACCAGTCGGGCGCCCATCTGACGGGCGATGTCGGCGATCTTGTCGTTGGACGCACTCATCGAGATCCGCTTCACGCCGGCGCGCAGGCAGGCCAGCGCATGGCCCGGCGCATCACCGCAGTCGACGATCAGTTCGAACCCGATGTCGGGAAATTCCGTCTCGGCGCGCGCCTGCAGAGCAGCAAGATAGCCCGCACCGTAGAACGACGCCGCACCCTCGGGTGTGATCAGGACCGGCGACGTGCCGTCGGCGCGCGCGGCCAGCAGCGCCGCCGCGGTCGAGCGCCAGTCGCGCACCATAATCACCGGCCTAGTCATCAAGGCTTTGCTTAGCGCAGCGCTCCTCTCCCCCGCTAGGGGGAGAGGCTGGGTAAGGGGGCTACGCACGTCGTTTCCCCCTCACCTAACTTCTCCCCCTAGCGGGGGAGAGGAACATGAGCGGGGAGTTGCACTTACTCATTCAGTCCCTTGCCCGGATACGGATGGGTCTTGATCCAGTGCCTGGCGATCTCGCCTCGCTTGGTGATCCATACACCCTCGTGCTTCTGCATGTAGTCGAGCAGCCGTTCGAGGCCGACGGCCCGGCCGGGATGGCCGATCACGCGCATATGCATGCCGATCGACATCATCCTGGGCTGCGTCTTGCCTTCGCGGTAAAGCATGTCGAAGGAGTCCTTCAACAGCGTGAACCACTGGTCCGCGTTGCCGATGCCCACCATGTACTTGCCGTCGTTGGTGGTGAGCGAATAGGGCACGACCAGCTGGCCCTTGCCGTCGACATTCACCCAGAAGGGCAGCTCGTCGCCGTAGTAGTCGCTGTCGTACGTGAACCCGCCTTCCTCGACGACCAGGCGGCGCGTGTTCTCGCCGGGGCCATAGCGGCAGTACCAGCCCTCGGGGCGACGGCCGATCATCTTCTCGGTCGAGGCGATGGCCTTGCGGATGTGTTCGCGTTCCTCGGCTTCGCCGAGCTCGTAGTGCTTGATCCAGCGCCAGCCGTGCGAGCAGATGTCGTAGCCGGCCTTGGCGATGGCCGCCGAGGCCTCGGGATTGCGCTCGAAGGCGAGCCCGCAGCCATAGACCGTCATCGGCAGGTCGCGTTCCTGGAACAGTCGCATCAGGCGCCAGAAGCCGACTCGGCTGCCGTACTCGAACAGGCTTTCGCCGGCGAGGTCGCGGCCCTGGATCGTCTGGCCCATGCCGTGGGCATCGGTGAGGCCGATGTCGGTGTGGCCCTCGCCGTCCTGCACCGAGGGCTCCGAGCCTTCCTCGTAGTTCATGACGAAATTGACCGCCAGGCGCGCACCGTTGGGCCATTTGGGATCGGGCGGACTGGCGCCGTAGCCGACGAAATCGCGGCGCACCTCGTAGGGCATCGGGGTCTCCAGCTCAGGGGATGCGGATGGTGAAGGGTTCGACCGGCACGAACTCCTCGTCGCCGCCGGTTCCGGTGCGCCACATGAAGACGGCGAAGCGGCCGGGCTTGTCGAGCACGGTCAGGCCGTGATGCCAGGTGTTGGGCTTGTAGGTGACGCCCTGCTTGCCGGTGGCGATGAAGGCGCGCACGCCCGAGGTGTCGGGTCCGCCGCGCGCGGCGTGGGGTGCCACCACGATCAGCCAGCGCGCGACATCGATCGGCACGAAGCTCTGCGAGGAGAATTCATGACGCTCGAGCAGCTCGGCGCGCAGCGGCCGGTCCGGCGTCGCGGCCTTCGAGGCGACCGACAGGCTGGGCCGCGCCTCGGCGCGCAGGTTGCCGAGCGCGTCCTCGTAATATTGCCGTCCGGCCTCGGTCGGGATGTCGATCACGTCGCCATAAGGTGCAAAAGCTTCCTTGGTCAAAGGCTGCGGGTCGATCTGCATGGTCGGCCTCTTCCTCAGTCGCGCATGCGGCGGGTCAATCCCACCGTCCATTCCATGATCAGCATCAACACGAACGCCGCGGTGATCAAGACGCCGGAGACCGCTGCGACCCGCACGTCGAGAGTGGCTTCCATCATGCCCCACATGCGGATCGGCAAGGTGTCGGTGCGGGCATTGGACAGAAACAGCGAGACCGGCACGTTGTCGATCGAGGCCATGAAGGCCAGGAAGGCGCCGGCGGCGATGCCGGGGAAGATCAACGGCAGGGTGACACGGCGCAGCGTGTAGAACCACGAGGCGCCGAGGCTGCGCGAGGAATCGAGCAACGCGGGATCGAGCTGGGACAGGCTGGCCGTCGTGGTGCGCAGGATGAAAGGCATGGTCACGATCAGGTGGCCCGCGATCATCAGGTCGAGCGAGGGCCGGAAGCCCAGCGTCGAGAAGTACACCAGGGCTGCGAGGCCGAAGGTAATGCCCGGCAGGACCAGCGGCGACATGAAGAAATTATCGGCGACGCGCGCCATCTTCCGGCGATCGCGCGCCAGGCCGAGCGACGCCAAGGTCGCCAGCACGACGCCGAACAGGGTGGAGAAGCACGCCACCTCCAGCGAGTTCCACGCCGCCTTGTGGATCTGGCGCGATTGGCTGGCGTCGAACAATTGCTCGTACCAGCCGAAGGAAAAGCCGGTGGGCGGGAACTTGAGCGAGCGGCCCTCGGTGAACGACGTCATCAGCACGACGACGACCGGGGTCACGATGATGAGCACAGCAAGCGTCGCCAGCCCGCCGATGACGAAGCCGTAGGAGATGTCGCCGAAGCTGCGCCGCCTGGCCATGCCGCTCAGCCGTGGAGATGGCCGCTCGAACGGCGGCCCAGCCAGGAAAGAGCGGCGATCACCGACAGCACGGAGACCACCAGCGAGAGCGAGATCACGGCGGCGAGCGGCCAGTTGTACACGACCAGCGACTGCTGCCAGATCAGCAGCGGCAAGTAGATGAGGCGAACGCCGCCGATCACGGTTTGCGAGATGAAGGCCGTGGTCGAGCTGGCGAACACCAGCAGGCAGCCGGCCACCAGGCCCGGCATGCTGAGCGGCACGATGACGGTGAACAGTGTCCGCCAGCGCGAGGCGCCGAGGGCGGCCGAAGCGTCGCGCAGGTTGGGGTCGAGCCGCGACATCACGCTGATCAGCGGCAGCAGCATCAGCGGCATCTCGATCTGAGTCAGCGAGATCACCAGGCCGAGCTCGGTCTGCAGCAGGCGCAGCGGCTCGGAGATGACGCCCAGCGACAGCAGCACCTGGTTCACCATGCCTTCGCGGCCCAGCACGACGATCCAGGCGAAGGTGCGCACCACGACCGACAGCAGCAGCGGCATCACGATGATGAAGAGCAGCACCCTCTGCAGCCGCGCCGGCAGGTCGAGATAGACCAGGGCCAGCGGGTAGCCGACCACGACGGTCGCACACACCGTCTTGACGCCCAGCAGCAGCGTGTCGCCGATTACCTTGTAGTTGAAAGGATCGCCGAAGAACTTGAGCCAGCTTCCGAAGCCCGGCTGGGTGATCTTGTCGTCGTTGTAGAAGCTCACGCCGACCAGCAGCAGCAGCGGCGCGAGGAAGAGCGCGGCGAACGCCAGCGCCAGCGGCAGCGCGAGCTGCCACTCCGCCAGTTGCGCCCAAGGCCGTCCCTTGCGCGAAAGCGGCGAGTCCATGAGGCCCGATACCGCGCTCATGCTCATGACTTATCGTCATGCTCCTCTCCCTCTTGGGGGAGAGGTTGGGTGAGGGGGTGAAGCAGGAGACGGCCTTCGTGTTGCACCCCCTCACCTGGCCTCTCCCCCAAGGGGGAGAGGAATCCGAGGGTGTGCGCGAAGCGGCAAATCATTTCGCCATTTCCTTGTTGAACTTCTCGATCCAGGCGGCGCGCAGGGGGTTGATCTTGGCCCAGTCGTGCTCGACGTACTTGGTCATCTCGTCGAGGCTCTTCATCGGCAGGTCGGGCGGCAGCGGGACGTCCTTGTTGACGGGAACGAAGTTGTAAGGCGGCTTGGTGAGCGCTTCCTGGATTTCCTTGCTGACCACCAGGTCGAGGTACTTGTAGGCGTTCGGCACCTCGGACGTGCCCTTGGCGATGTGCATCGTCGTGTAGAAGGCGATGGAGCCGCTCTCGGGCTTCACGAACTCGATGTCGATGCCCTTGCCCTTCAGCGTCGCGACCGTCTGGGTGTTGGTGTACATCACGTCGCACTGGCCTTGCTGGAACAGGCCGGGCATGGCGGCCGGCAGGCCGACGGCGGCGACCTTGGGCAGCACCTTCTTGAGTTCGACCAGGGCCGGCTCGACGTCGGTCAGCGAGCCGCCGAACTGCTTGGAGAGCTCGATCAGCGAGGAGGTGCCGAACGTCGTCTGGAAGCCGGTCAGGCCGAGACGCGACACCCACGGTTCGACCAGCAGGTCCTTCCAGCCCTTGGGCGCTGGCACCTTCTTCGGATTGTAGGCAATGCCCACCACCTGGGCGCTGACGCACACGCCGTATTCGTCGGCGAAGCCGGCCGGGATCTTGGCGAGGTTGGAAAGCTTGCTGCCGTCGAACTTGTCGAACAGGCCGCCCTCGATGGCGACGATGCGCGGGCCGGGATCGAGCACGAAGACGTCGAACGGCGGCGCGCCGCGCGAGGCCTTGACCTTGCCGATCTGGTCCATGGCGAACAGCGGCGCCAGTTCGAGATCGATGTCGTCCTTCTTCTTGAGCGCCGGCGTGACCACGGCGCGGTAGGCGTCCTCCCAGCTTCCGGGATAGGTGGTGGCGACCAGGCCGCCCTTGGCGAAGGCGACGCCGGGCAGCAAGGATGCGCCGCCAAGAGCGGAGGCGCCGGCAAGCAGGTGTCTACGGCTGAAAGGTTGCCTCGTCATGGAATCACTCCGTTGTTAATTGCGGGGAACGCGGGAAAAGCGAGGGCCTGGCATCGGCGGCAAGGCCGCAATAGCGGCGCGCGCCGTTCAGGGCGGCAATCCGCGGTTCGACGATCTTGAGCGCCGAGCCATCCGCAGTGCGGGCCTCGTGCACCAGCTGCGCGCCCAGCGGCAGGCTGAGACCGGGCTCGATCGGCCAATATTCGGGACCGGGAATGGACGAGAGGGTCAACTGCTCGGGCCGTACCGAGAGCAGCACGGGCGCGCCGGCGCCAAAACCCGACGGAGCGGGCAGGCGTACAGTCGCGCCGGCATCGAGCGTGATCGTGGCGGTGCCGCCGTTCAAGGTCGCGACCCGGCCGTTCAGCAGGTTGGTCGTACCGATGAAGCCGTTGACGAAAAGCGTCTGCGGCCGGTCGTAGATCGTCACCGGCGTATCGAACTGCTCGACCTTGCCCTTGTTCATCACGGCGATGCGGTCGGCGACGCTCATCGCCTCGTCCTGATCGTGGGTCACCAGGATGGTGGTGAGGCCGAGCTGGCGCTGCAGCCGCTTGACCTCGATCTGCATGTCGAGCCTGAGGTTGCGGTCGAGCGCGGCGAACGGCTCGTCGAGCAGCAGGATCGAGGGCTCGACGGCCAGCGCGCGGGCGAGCGCCACCCTCTGCTGCTGGCCGCCCGACAGCTGGCGCGGCAGGCGCTCGCGGAAGCCGCCGAGCTGGACGATGTCGAGGAAGCGCGAGACGCGCGCCTGGATCTCGGGCCCACGCATGCCGCGGGCGCGCAGGCCGTAAGCCACGTTCTCCACCACGGTCATGTGCGGGAAGAGCGCGTAGTTCTGGAAGACGATGCCGATGTTGCGCTGGTTGGCCGGCAGATGGTCGACCGGCGCGCCGTCGACCCGGACGCGGCCGGCGGCCTGGCGAACGAAGCCCGCGATCACGCGTAAAAGGGTGGTCTTGCCGCAGCCCGACGGTCCCAGCAGCGCCACGACCTCACCGGGCTCGATGGCGAGCGTGACGCCGTCGACGGCCAGCGCCTGGCCGTAGCGGACAGTCAGGTCCTCGACGTCAAGCGTGCGCGCCGCGGGTCGGTCGGCCGCCGCGGATACCGTGTTCTCTGGGGTGGACTGCACGCCGCCTGCCTCCTCCATCCGGAAGGAGGCAAGGCTCGTGCCAAGGCTGTCAAGGCTGGGTCAGCCGAGCTTGCCCATCGCCACGGCGGTGTCGGCCATGCGGTTGGAGAAGCCCCATTCGTTGTCGTACCAGCTCAATACCCTCACGAACGTGCCTTCCATGACCTTGGTCTGGTCCATGTGGAAGGTCGACGAGTGGGGGTCGTGGTTGAAGTCGATCGACACGTTGGGCGCGTCGGTCCAGCCTAAAATGCCCTTGAGCTGGTTGGCGGCGGCGAGCTTCACCGCCTTGTTGATCTCGTCCTTGTCGGTCTTGCGCTTGGCGATGAACTTGAAGTCGATCATCGAGACGTTGGGCGTCGGCACGCGGATCGCCACGCCGTCGAGCTTGCCGTTGAGCTCGGGCAGCACCAGGCCAACGGCCTTGGCCGCGCCGGTCGAGGTCGGGATCATCGACAACGCCGCGGCACGGCCGCGATAGAGGTCCTTGTGCATGGTGTCGAGTGTCGGCTGGTCGCCGGTGTAGGCATGGATCGTGGTCATGAAGCCATGGTCGATGCCGACGGCGTCGTTCAGCACCTTGGCGATCGGCGCCAGGCAGTTGGTCGTGCACGAGGCGTTGGAGACGACCACGTGGTCCTTGGTGAGCTTGTCATGATTGACGCCATAGACGACCGTGAGGTCGGCATCGTCGGCCGGCGCGGAGACCAGCACGCGCCTGGCGCCCGCGTCGACGTGGGCGGTCGCCGCCTTCTTGGAGGTGAAGAAGCCTGTGCACTCCAGGGCGATGTCGACGCCCAGCGCCTTGTGCGGCAGCTTGGCGGGATCGCGCTCGGCGGTGACCTTCATCTTGCCGCGGCCGACATCGATCGTGTCGCCGTCGACCTTGACCTCGCCGTTGAAACGGCCGTGCACCGAATCGAAGCGG
>DATHNU010000946.1:0-4985 GCA_035485695.1 Reyranella sp.
GTTCTGAATCGTAGCTGTGGTCGGTGTGCCAGCCGCCGCCGATATTGGTCTTCTGCTCGGGCTCCTTGCGCACCTCGGCGATCTCGGGATGGCCCGCCACCGCGGTGAAGAAGCGATTGACGTCGATCGGCGCCCAGCGCCGTGCGAAGTCGATGTGCTGCTGGGGCGTGAGCGTCTGGTCGCGGAAGAAGACGACACCATGCTCGGCGAAGGCGTGCTGCACCTCGTCCCACTGCCGGTTGCTCATCGCCTTGAGATCGACACCCAGGACTTCGGCGCCGCAGCCGCCGGTGAGCTTTTTAACCTGTACCGTTTCGTAGGCCATGTTGTTTCCTCCGACAGCCCGATCACGCCGCCATGGCGAGGTTGCTGTAGCGGGTCAGGTGGTGCTGCTGGTTGCCGAACATCAGGTCGATCATGGTCAACCGCTTGAAGTAGTGGCTGACCGAGAGCTCGTCGGTGACGCCCATGCCGCCATGCATCTGCACGGCGCTCTGGCCGCAGAACTTGCCCGACTTGCCGATCTGCACCTTGGCGCCGGAGGCGGCCTTGCGGCGCACCACCGGATCCTTGTCGTCGATCTTGAGCGAGGCCATCAGGGTCATCGAGCGCGCTTCCTGCGCATTTGTGAAGCAGTCGACCATGCGGTGCTGCAGCACCTGGAACTTGCCGATCGGCACGCCGAACTGCTTGCGGGTCTTGATGTATTCCAAGGTGGCCGCATTGATCGCATCCATGCAGCCGGTGGCCTCGGCGCAGAGCGCCACGATGGCGCGGTCGACCGCGTCCTCGACCACCGGGAAGGCGCCGTCGACCGTGCCCAGCACCGCGTCGGCGCCGACCGCGACCTTGTCGAAGGTGAGCTCCGAGGCGCGCAGCGCATCCTGGGTCGGATAGTCGCGGCGCGTGATGCCCTTGGCCTTGGCGTCGACGACGAACAGCGTGAGCCCCTTCTCCTCGCGCGCCGATCCGGCGGTGCGGGCGAGGACGATGATGTGGTCGGCGGACGGCGCGTTGTAGACCACGCCCTTGTGGCCCGAGAGCGACCAGCCCGCGCCTTCCTTGGTCGCCTTGAGCGCCACGTCGGCGAGGTTGTAGCGCGACTGGCGCTCGAGCCAGGCGAAGGCGAACTGCTTCTTGCCCTCGATCAGGGGCGGCAGCAGCGCCTCTTTCTGCGCCTTGCTGCCGGCCGCAGCGATCATGCCGCCGCCCAGCACGACGGTCGGCAGGAACGGTTCCAGCACCAGGCCTTTGCCGAACTGCTCCATCACGATCATGGTCTCGATCGGCCCGCCGCCGTAGCCGCCGTCCTCTTCCGAGAAGGCCATGCCGAGCCAGCCCAGCTCGGCGAACTGCGCCCAGTTCTCCGTTAGCCAGCCACGCTCGGTGGCGACGATCTTGCGGCGGTTCTCGAACGCGTACTTATCGCGAACGAAGCGCTCGGCGCCGTCCTGCAGCTGCTTCTGTTCGTCGGAAAGGGACAGATCCATTGCTTCTTCCTCCGCAAATTCCTTCTGCGAGCCCGCCTTGCTGTCGTCTCGAGCGTAGCGAGGGACCCTTACTGTGACCCCCAAAGGCCCCTCGCTGCGCTCGGGGCGACAGCAGCGCTCGCGGCGACAGTCTGCGTTATAGCCCGAGCACCATCTTCGACACGATGTTCTTCTGAATCTCGTTGCTGCCGCCGTAGATGCTGGTCTTGCGCATGTTGAAATAGCGCGGCGCGGCGGGCGGCGCGTAGTCGGGGCCGACCGGCGTCTCGTTGGTGTTCTCGAACAGCATGCCGGGCTGGTAGGGTTGAGCGTACTCGCCCACCGCCTCCATGGCGAGCTCGGCGATGCGCTGCTGGATTTCCGAGCCGCGGATTTTGAGCGTCGATACTTCGGGGCCGGGCGCGCCGCCGGTCGCCATGGCCGAAAGCGCGCGCAACTCGCTCATCTCCAGCGCCTGGACCTGCAGGTCGAGGTCGGCGATCTGCGCGGTGAAAGCCGGATCGTGCGCCAGGGTCGCGCCATCCGCCGGTTCGCTGCGCGCAATGTCGCGCAAGCTGCGCACGCCGCGCTTGGAGGCCGGCACCTCGGCGATGCCCAGCCGCTCGTTGGCCAGCAGGAACTTGGCGCAGGTCCAGCCCTCGCCTTCCTTGCCGATGCGGTTCTCGACCGGCACCCGCACGTTATCCAGGAAGACGTCGTTCACGTGATGCGCGCCGTCCAGCATGATGATCGGCCGCACCGTGACGCCCGGCGTCTTCATGTCGATCAGCAGGAACGAGATGCCCTCCTGCGGCTTGCCGTCGGGATTGGTGCGAACCAGGCAGAAGATCCAGTCGCCCCAATGGGCGAACGAGGTCCAGGTCTTCTGGCCGTTGACGACATAATAGTCGCCGTCACGCACGGCCCTGGTGCGGAGGCTGGCGAGGTCGGAGCCGGCCCCGGGTTCGGAATAGCCCTGGCACCACGACACGGTCGACTGGCGGATGCCGGGCAGGAAGCGCTCCTTCTGCGCGTCGCTGCCGAAGGTGTAGATCACCGGCCCGACCATTTTTACGCCGAACGGGATGATGCGCGGCGCGCCCTCCTCGGCCAGCACGTTCTCGAACAGGAAGCGCTGCGTCACGTCCCAACCGGGACCGCCGTATTTCTTCGGCCAAGTGTAGGCGAGCCAGCCCTGGCGGCCGAGCGCCTGCTGCCACGCCATATGGTCATCGCGGTCGTAATGCTTGCCCGAGAAGGTCTTTTCGCGAGTCGCGGGCGAGAGGTTCTGACGCGCGAAGGCGCGGACTTCGTCGGCGAAGGCCTGGTGTTCGGGTTTGAGGGCGAGGTCCATCTTGAGCCCCCTTATTTCTCCGTCGTCTCGACCAAGGCCCGAAGGGCCGCGCGGAGAGACCTTCCCTCGACGATAGGCTGCTTATCGAGGAAGGAAGGTCTCTCCACTCCGCGCTTCGCGCTCCGGTCGAGACGACGGCAAACCATCACAGCCCCAGCACCATCTTGCTGATGATGCCCTTCTGGATCTCGTTGCTGCCGCCGTAGATCGTGGTCTTGCGCGTGTTGAAATAGCGCGGTGCGACGACGTGAGCGTAGGACGGGCCGACCGGCTCCTCGTTCGAGCCCTGCCACAGCAGGCCGGGCAGGTAGGGCGCGGCGTATTCGCCGACCGCTTCCATGGCGAGCTCGGCAATGCGCTGCTGGATCTCCGAGCCCCTGATCTTCAGGCCGGACACTTCGGGGCCGGGCTGGCCGCCCTGCGCCATCGACGACAGAGCGCGCAGCTCGGTGAATTCCAGCGCCGTCACCTGGATTTCCAGATCGGCGATCTTCTCAGCGAAGGTCCGGTTCTCGATCAACGGCTTGCCGTTCTCCTGCTCGGCGCGGGCGATGTCCTTCAACGCCTCGACGCCGCGCTTGGACTGCGGCACAGCGGCGATGCCCAGCCGCTCGTTGGCCAACAGGAACTTGGCGTAGGTCCAGCCCTCGCCTTCCTTGCCGATCAGGTTCCCGACCGGGACCTTGACGTTGTCGAGGAAGACCTCGTTCACCTCGTGGCCGCCGTCGGCCATGATGATAGGCTTCACGGTGATGCCCGGCGTCTTCATATCGATCAGCAGGAAGGAGATGCCCTCCTGCGGCTTGGCCGCGGGATCGGTGCGCACCAGGCAGAAGATCCAGTCGGCCCAGTGGCCCATCGTGGTCCAGGTCTTCGAGCCGTTGACGATGTAGTAGTCGCCTTCCCTGACCGCCTTGGTGCGGAGCGACGCGAGGTCGGAACCGGAGCCCGGCTCGGAGTAGCCCTGGCACCACCATGTCGTGCTCTTGCGGATCGGCTCGAGGTACCTCGCCTTCTGCGCCTCGCTGCCGAAGGTGTAGATGACCGGCCCCACCATCTTGGTGCCGAACGGGATGATGCCCGGCGCGTTCTCCTCGGCGCAGATATTCTCGAAGATGTAGCGTTGCGCCGGCGTGAAGCCCGGACCTCCATGTTTCTTGGGCCAGGTGTAGACCAGCCAGCCCTTCTGCCCGAGCGCCTGCTGCCAGCGCATGTAGTCGTCGCGGCCGAGGTGCTTGCCGTTCTTCACCTTGTCGCGGATGTCGACGGGCAGGTTGGCGCGCACGAAGATCCGCACTTCGTCGGCGAACTGGCGTTCTTCGGGCGTGAAAGCGAGATCCATGCGCCCCTCCCGGGCCGGTTTTCAATTGCGCCGGAGTTTAGCGGCGAGGCCGCCTCGGACAAGCCGCCGCGAACCGGATGGCGGCTTGCGACGCCGCGAAGCGGAACGACTTTACGTTAGAAGAGCTCAACGGAAGCCGCGGGTACTGGAGCGGGAGCGCGAGGGTCGTTGCTCTTGGGACGCGGCAGGCATCCTGAGGGTAACTTAAGTAAAAGCCGACCCAGCGCTTGTTGCACCCCCGAAGTGGGAGACCTTACGTAAGGTCGGCCTTCACGCCTGATTCCCGGCCATAGGTTTCCGGCGACAGGGCGAAAGCGAGGCCCTTCCAGTCGGGCGCGCGCCTGTCCATTTTTTCCCGGTTGCCGCGGGCCATGTCCCGGAACAGGCGTAATGCCGCGCGGTCGTCCATCTGACTGGTGTCCACGCCGAGATGCTGCGCCAGCAGCCGGCATCGCAAGGCGCGCGCGACATCGTCATCCCAGATCGAGGCGTTCATCTCCGAGTTGCCACCCAGCGAGTAGGGATGCAGGTTGCACGAGCCGATGGTCGTCCACGCATCGTCGATCATCATCATCTTGGCGTGGACGTAGGCGGCGCGGCGCCCGCCGTCATGAGGCTCGGCGACGCCGGCCAGCGTGAAGTTCTCGTGGCGGCCCAGCGCCTCGATGCCCCAGAAGCGCGACGCCGCCTGCGGATCGCGGCGCGCGGCGTAGACATAGGTCTCGGGGATCGCCGGCACGAGCAGCACGACGTCGACCCCGCGCTCGACTGCGGCCAGCAAAGGGCGCGCGACCTCCGGGACGGGAATGGCCTGGTTCTC
>DATHNU010000947.1:0-2600 GCA_035485695.1 Reyranella sp.
CTCGCGGTGCATCCCAGCGAGATCGGCGAGGCGCTGCGCTCGGGCGACAACGATTTCGGGGTGCTGTTCGTCGATAACCGGCACCGCGGCGTCGACGTGATCGCCGAATTCCCGACCGCCGTCGGCGCGCTGATGCGGGCGGATCATCCGCTGGCCGGCCGCAAGAGCCTGACCTTGACCGAATGCGTCGGCCATCCGGTGGTCATGCTGCAGGACCGCTGGCTGCTCGACGCCATCATGGCGACGGAGTTCGCCGACAGCGGCGCGCGGCTCACGCCGCGCATCGTCTCCAACTCCATCGAGTTCATGCGCCAGGTGATCAAATCGGGTCTCGGCATCGGCTTCTTCACGCCGGTAGGCTTTTTGGAGGAAATCCGCCGCGGCGAGCTGGTGCATGTGCCGCTGGCCGAGCCGGGCCTGGCGCAAAGCCGCATCGGCATCCTGGTGCCGCGCTATCGCCGCCTCTCGCCACCTGCCCGGCTGATGATCAATCATATCAGCGAACGTCTGCGCGCCTTCGGCGATTTTTTAGCCGCCCCGCCTCGTCGCGCCGGCCGGCGTGTCGCGAAGTCGCGCGGGCGGAGCTGACATGGCGATCGTTCTGAGCGGCGGCGCGGTGTTGACGGTGAACAGCGCCAACGAATTCCTGACGGCCGCCGACATCCGCATCGAAGGCGACACCCTGTCGGCCATCGGCGCGGCCGGCAGCCTGGGGCGGCCGGGCGACACCCTGATCGATTGCCGCGAGGCGCTCATAACGCCCGGGCTGGTCAACGTTCACACCCACGCCGCGACGGCCTTTTATCGCGGCATGGCCGAGGACCGGCCGCGTGAGTTCTGGTCGGCAGGCTATGCCATGCCCGGCCAGGAGCGCTTCACGGTCGAGGATCACGTCTTTTCCGTACAGGCCGCCTGTGCGGAGTTCCTGCTGAACGGCGTCACCTGCATCGCCGACCGCCTCGGCAACATGGATCGCATTGCGCCCGCCATCGAGGAGTCGGGCATCCGCGCCGTCGTCGGCCATTCGCTGGTTGACGCCAAGGCGCCAGCCGACTGGAAGACCGCCCACGCCGTGCTCGAACGCTTCGGCACCGATCCGCGCCGCCGCGTCTTTGCGGGCATCGCCCCGCATGCCCTCGACACCTGCTCCGACGATCTTTTGAAGGAATGCGCGCGGCAGGCCGATAGGACCGGCGCCCGGGTCTTTCTACATGTCGCGCAAAATGAGCCCGAGGTGGCGATCGTGCGGCGGCGCGGCCATGACGGCGCGCTCGCCTGCCTGGTCCAGACCGGCCTGGCGACATCCAACACTGTTGCAGCCCACGCGATCTATCTCAGCGACGCCGAGTTCGAGACCTGGCCCGGCTACGGCATCGCCATCGCCCATTGCCCGGCCAGCAACCTCAAGATCGAGGCGCGCACCCTGCCGCTGGCGCGGCTGGTCGGCCGCGTGCCGATCGGGCTTGGCACCGACTGGACGGCGTCGAACAACAGCATGGACCTGCTGATCGAGGCGCGACTCGCTGCCCTGGTCGGCAAGATGCGCGCCGACGATCCGCAGGCGCTGCCAGTGGCGCAGATGGTGCGCATGCTGACGATCGACGGCGCACGTGTGCTGGGACTCGACGGGCTGATCGGCAGCATCGAAGTCGGCAAGCGCGCCGATCTTGTCGTGTTCGATGCCACCAGGTTAGAGACGACACCGGCGCACAATCCGATGGCCAACCTGATCTACTCGATGGGTCCGCGCTCGGTGCGCGACGTGCTGGTCGACGGCGCGATTCTCGTGCGCAATGGAAAGCTGACGCGTGATGACGAGGCCGCCTTGGCGCGCCGCCATCGCACTCACGGCAGGACGCCGTCCTAGCGACGGACGGCGATGGCCACCATACGGCGGCTCGATTGGGAAATCGTGCCGTCCGGCGCGGCGAGCGCCGCAGCTTCGCGGGCGATCAGCTCGCGGGCGGAAGAGCGGAGTTCGAGCGGCAGGTGGGCGAGAAGATTGCCGAAGGAACTGGCCTCGGAATAGCGGACGAGCAGCTCGGGCGACGCGAAGGCGCGCACCGATTTGCGCGCTTCGATCGACTTCACCGCGAAGCCGGCGGCCGTCAGCAACTGGCGCATCTCCGGCTCGTCGACGCGATGAGTCAGCCCGCCGGGCGGGCGCGCATAGGCGTTGAACGGCGGCCGTGCCAATACTGCGGACACGAGCTCCTGGAAGCGCGTGCGCGGCCCCTTGGCGCCGCTGCTGATGCCCAGCCGTCCGCCGGGCTTCAGAACGCGCGCAAATTCGCGCAGCGGTCCGGACTTTTCCGGCAGCCAGTGAAACACGGCATTGAGGCAGACGACGTCGAAATCGGCGGCCGGGAGGGATGACAGGTCGTAGGCGTCGGCGACCTTGAACTGGAGATTGGGCCGGCCCTTGGCTTGGGCGAGCTCGATGCGCAGCGGCAACGGATCGACGCCCAGCACGTAGCCGGTGGGGCCGACCAGATCGGCGATATGCTCGGCCAGCAGGCCGGTGCCGCAGCCGATGTCGAGCACGCGCTCGCCGGCTGCCGGCGCCAGTTCCCCCACCAGCATCTTGCCCGACTGGAACT
>DATHNU010000948.1:0-4310 GCA_035485695.1 Reyranella sp.
GCTGGCGAACCGTCGAGGGACTCGATGCTGCGGTTGGAGGGCGTTGTTAAAAGCTTTGGCGGCAAGCATGCCGTCGACCATGTGTCGCTCGTCGTGCCGGCGGGCCAGCTTCTCGGCGTGATCGGCCAGTCGGGCTCCGGCAAGTCGACGCTCTTGCGCATGATCAACCGCCTGGGCGATCCCACGGCCGGGCAGATCCGCTTCGGCGATACCGACGTCACGGCCTTGCGCGGCCGGGCGCTCCGGCAGTGGCGGGCGCGCTGCGCCATGATCTTCCAGCAGTTCAATCTGGCCGGCCGCCTCGACGTGCTGACCAACGTGATGATGGGCCGCGCCTTTCATGTGCCGCCGACCCGGGCGTTGCTGAAATTGTGGACCGATGCGGAAAAGGCGATGGGCCTCTCGGCTTTGGAGGGCCTCGATATGGCGCGCCTGGCCGGCCAGCGCGCCGACACGCTGTCGGGCGGCCAGCAGCAGCGGGTCGCCATCGCCCGCGCCCTGGTGCAGGAGCCCGAGATCATCCTGGCCGACGAGCCGATCGCCTCGCTCGATCCGCGCAATACCCAGGTGGTGATGGACGCGCTGCTTCACATCAACCGCCACTTCGGAATCACCGTGATCTGCAACCTGCACAGCCTCGATCTCGCCCGCAAATATTGCGATCGCCTGGTCGGCCTGGCCGCCGGCAAGGTGGTGTTTGACGGCGCGCCGGCAGCCCTCACCGATCACGTGGCGCGCGACCTCTATGGCCTGGAATCGGCCGACGTGCTGGGCCACGGCGCCCAGCCCGACTTCGTTCCCGGCGCCCAACCCGGCCTCGCCCTGGCCGGCTCCTGAACGTTCTAGCTCCCTCGCAACACGGAGATTCCCATGTTCACCCGTCGCTTGATCCTCAGCACGTCCCTCGCCGCCGGCACGCTCGGTCTTGCCGGCGCGGCCCAGGCGCAGGACTGGAAAGCCAAGTATCCCGAGCTGGTAATGGCCGTCGTTCCGGCCGAGAATGCCTCGGGCGTTACGGAGCGCTACGCGCCGTTCGTCGAATACCTGTCCAAAGCACTCGGCACCAAGGTCACCCTGCGCGTCGCCAACGACTACGCCGCCGTCATCGAGGGCCAGCGCAACGGCAGCATCCAGATCGCGGGCTACGGGCCGGCATCCTACGCCCGCGCCGTCGTCACCGGCGTCAAGGTCGAGCCGTTCTGCACCACGGTGAACAACGACGGCACGATCGGCTACTACTCGGTGTTCTATGTGCGCGCCGACAGCCCCTACAAGTCGATCGAGGATCTCAAGGGCAAGAATCTCGGCCTGGTCGATCCGAACTCGACGTCGGGCAACAATGTGCCGCGTTTCCTCTTGAACAAGCAGAAGATCGTGCCGGAGACCTACTTCGCGCATGTGACCTACACCGGCAGCCACGAGAACGCCGTCCTGGCGTTGCAGCAGAAGACCGTCGACGTCGCCGCCAACTGGTGGAACGCCGAGGACGATTCGAACCTCACGCGCATGGCGTCCAAGGGTCTGGCCAAAAAGGAAGACTTCCGCATCATCTCGAAGTCCGACCTGATCCCCAACTCGCCCTACGCCTATCTCGCCGACCTGCCGCCGGACCTGAAGGCCGCCATCGCCAAGGCCTTCGCCGACGCGCCGACCAAGGCCAAGGCCGCTTTCGACAAGCTGTCGGACGGCAAGGACCGCGAGTTCGTCAAGGTCGACGCCAAGGCCTACGAGCCGGTCGTAGAGCTGATCAAGTTCATCGACTCGCTGCGCAAGCAGAAGAGCTGAAGTCCACAGCGACGAAGCTGACTTGAGCTCGCCCGTCGTCGAGCTGCCGGAGGCGCAACTCCGGCCGCTGCTCGCAGCCTACGACGCGTCGGTCCGGACGCGTCGTCTGCACACGCTGGTCGTGCTTGCCTGCATCGTGGCCGCGATGCTGCTGGCGTCGGTGTCGGCCGAGGTGTCGCTGTCGCGCCTCCTCGAGAATATCGGCCGCTTCCCGAGCTACATCATCCGCCTGTTCCAGCTCGAGAATGGCCAGCCGGCCTGGACGGACTTCGCCGAATGGTTCTGGGGCCTGCCGCGCTGGCTGCGGCTTCTGGGTGAGACCCTGCTGATGGCCTATGTCGGCACGCTGCTGGGCGCGGTCGGGGCCTTCGGCCTCTCCTTCCTGGCCGCGGCCAATGTCGGTCCCAGCCGCTGGCTGCGCTTCGCCGTGCGCCGCGTCTGCGAGCTATGCCGCACCGTGCCGCTGCTGGTCTTCGCACTTCTGTTCGTGATCGCCTTCGGGCTGGGCCCGATGGCCGGCGTGCTGGCCGTGGTCATCCATACGCTGGGCGCGCTGGTGAAGCAGTTCGCCGAAGTCGTCGAGAATATCGACATGAAGCCGGTCGAGGGCGTGTCGTCGACCGGCGCGCCGTGGCACGTCGCCATGCGCTACGGCGCCCTGCCGCAGGTCATGTCGAATTTCGTGAGCTACACGCTGCTGCGCTTCGAGATCAACGTGCGCGAATCGGCGGTCATGGGATTCGTGGGCGCCGGCGGCATCGGCCAGGACCTGATCGAGGCGATCCGCAAGTTCTACTATTCCGACGTGTCGGCCATCCTGCTGCTGATCCTGGTCACGGTGGCCATCATCGACACGCTCACCTCGAAGGTGCGCCATCAGCTGATCGGCCGTGAGGAGAGGCGCTGATGCCACGCCGTCCCGAGATCGATCTTGTAGCCATCCGAGACCGCCATCCGCAGCATTTCGCCCGCTTCGATCGCCAGCGCGGGCTGACCCTGCTCACGGGAATCGCGGCCTTCGCCCTGCTGCTGTTCGGCATGGCCCAGCTCGACTTCTTCGGTGGCACGCTGATCGCCGGCAGCGCGCGCCTGGTCGAGATCATCGGATTGATGCTGCCGCCCGATCCGGGCGGCTGGGCGCATGCGCGGACGTTCGGCGTGGCGCTGCTCGAGACCGTCGCCATCGCCTTTCTCGGCACACTGTCGGCCGCCATATTGGCCTTGCCGCTAGCCTTGCTGGCCGCGCGCAACGTCACCGCCCAACGCGTGATACGGTTCTTCGCGCGCCGCTCGCTCGATACCATCCGCAGCGTCGATATCCTGGTGTGGGCGCTGATCTGGATCAACGTCGTCGGGCTGGGGCCGTTCGCCGGCGCGCTCGCCATCATGACCGCCGACATCGGCTCGTTCGGCAAGCTCTTCTCCGAGGCGATGGAGGCGGCCGACCGCAAGCCGGTCGAAGGCATCGTGTCGACCGGCGGCAGCCATGCGCTCGGCATCCGCTTCGGCATCCTGCCCGAGATCTTTCCCGTGCTGGCGAGCCAGATCCTGTACTATTTCGAATCGAACACCCGCTCGGCCAGCATCATCGGCATCGTCGGCGCCGGCGGCATCGGCTTGCATCTCGCCGAAGCCATCCGCACGCTCGAACTGCAACAAACCTCGTTTATCATCGTGCTCATCTTGATCGCCGTCGCCCTCATCGATTTCGTCTCCAGCAAGCTGCGCTTTGCCATGATCGGCCGGCGCGGAGCCATGGCTTGAACGGCGAGGGCGCAGGAGCGCCGCGCTACGCGCTCTATTATGCGCCGCGGCCCGGAGAGGGGCTGGCGGTCACGGCCAGCCAGTGGCTTGGCCGCGATCCCGAGACCGGCCAGACGCGGGCGCTTCGGCCGGTGCCGGGCATCGCCATGGATCGGCTGGTCGAGATCACGGCCGAGCCGCGACTCTACGGCTTCCATGGCACGTTGAAGGCGCCGATCGCGCTGGTCGACGACGCCACGGAGCGCGACTTCCTCGATGCCGTCGGACGGTTCGCCGCAAGCGACCGCACTTTCTCGATTGCTGCGCTTGAGATTGCCGAGATCTCGGGCTTTCTCGCGCTCGTGCCGGCGGCGCGCTGCGCCGAGCTGCAGGACCTGGCCGACCGCTGCGTCGTGGAGTTCGACGAGTTCCGCCGGCCGGCGGAGGAGCCGGAACTGGCGCGCCGGCGGGTTGCCGGCCTGACGCCGCGGCAGGACGAGCTGCTGATGCGCTGGGGCTATCCCTATGTGCTGGAGCAGTGGCGCTTCCATCTCACCTTGACGACGCGGTTGCCTGACTCGGGCGAACGCGGGGCGATGGCGGCCCTGCTGCGCCAGCGCTTTGGCGGCTTCACCGACCGGCCGCTGCCGGTCAACGACCTCTGCGTCTTCCGCCAGCCCGCTCCAGGCCGGCCGTTCGTCGTGCTGGCGCGCTTCAGGCTCGGCGGCGGGCGGCGGGTGAGCGCCGAAGCGTGGCGAGCAGCCTGACGAAGGCCTCGGCCG
>DATHNU010000949.1:0-6060 GCA_035485695.1 Reyranella sp.
GCGAAGCCGTGCTGCGCATGGCCCAGAAGCGGCTCAAGGCGCGCGACCTCGTCGAGGCCTGCCTCGACCGCATCGAGGCGCGCGAGGGCCAGGTCCATGCCTGGGAGGCGCTCGATCCCGACGGCGCCCGCAAGCGTGCCGATATCTTGGACAAGAGAAGTCGCCCGGCTGGCCCGCTGCACGGCATTCCGCTGGCGGTGAAGGACATCATCTCGACCAGGACCCTGCCCACGACCTGCGGCTCGCCGATCTATCGCGACCATGTCGCGGGCAAGGACGCCGCCTGCGTCACACAGCTCGTCAAGGCGGGCGCCATCGTGCTGGGCAAGGCGGTCACCACGGAATTCGCCGGCGCCCATGCCGGCAAGACGCACAATCCGCACAATCTCCGCCACACGCCGGCCGGCTCGTCCTCGGGCTCGGCGGCGGCCGTCGCCGACTTCATGGCGCCGGTGGGCTACGGCACGCAGACCGCGGGCTCGGTGATCCGGCCCGGCGCCTTCAACGGCGTCGTGGCCTACAAGGGCAGCCACGGCTGGGCCGACATGACGGGCATCAAGGCCTACGCCCCCACCCTCGACACGCTGGGCTTCTTCGCCCGCGAGGCCAATGACCTGGCGCTGATCCGCGCCGCCTACGGCCATGCGCCGGCCGATCCGCCGACACAGGCGCCGCGCATCGGGCTGATGCGCACACCCTGGTGGGACATGGCCGAACCCTACAACAGGAAGAACATCGAGGAGGCCGCGCGCGCCTTGCGCAGAGCCGGCGCCAAGGTGCGCGAATGGCAGGCGCCCGATTCGTGGGCAAATCTCATGCAGGCGCAGCATCGCATCATGACCAAGGAGGCGACCCAGTCGTACGCCAAGGAGCGCGCGCGTTTCTCGCATCTCTTCTCGCCGATCATGCAGAACGCGATGGTCGAGGGCGATGCCGTGAACCGCCGGCAATATGCCGACGCCAAGAAGCGCAAACGCATCGCGCTCGGCCAGCTCGACGAGGCCTGGCAGAAGTTCGACCTGCTGCTGGCGCCCTCCGCCAGGGGCGAGGCCCCGTCGGGCCTGGGCAACACCGGCGATCCGATCTTCAACCGCTTCTGGACGCTTTTGGGCACGCCCTGCATCGCGCTGCCGTTCAACACCGGACCGTTCGGCCTGCCATTGTCGGTGCAGCTCATCGGGCCGCGCGGCCGCGACGATCAGCTCATCGCCTGGGCCCGCTGGGCGGAGCACAAGCTCGCGTGACCATCAGGCTGGGCCTGATCGGCTACGGCGCCATCGGCAAGCATGTCGAGGCGGCGCTGAGGTCAGGCGGCCTCGAGAACCTCGAGCTGTCGCGGCGCTGGTGAAACGTCCGCGCCACGATCAACGCCCTGGCGGTCTGCTGACCCACGAGCCGGATCGCTTCTTCGCCCACGCCTTCGACGCCGTCGCCGAATGCGCCGGGCACGAAGCGGTGCGGGTTCACGGCCAAAGGGTGCTGGAACGGGGTGCGGACTTTCTCGTGACCTCCGTCGGCGCCTTCACCGATAGCGCGCTGTTCGAGCGCCTGCTGGCCGCAGCCAAGGCCAATGGCAGGCGACTGATCCTGCCCTCGGCCGGCATCGGCGCCCTCGACATCCTGAGCAGCGCCGCCGTCGGCGGCCTGGACAGCGTCACCGTCACGGTGCGCAAGGACCCGTCGGCGTGGAAAGGCACGATTGCCGAGACGCTGGTCGACCTCGATTCACTGAAAGCGCCGCACGTCATCTTCGACGGGCCGGTCCGCGAGGGCGCGCAGCTTTACCCGCAGAACGTCAATATCTCCGCCGCAGCCGCCATCGCGGGGCTGGGCCTCGACCGCACGCGCGTGGTGATCGTGGCCGATCCCACGATCACAACGCACATCGTCGAACTTGAAGCAAAAGGGGCGTTCGGCAGCTTCACCTTCCGGGAGGACGTCGCGGTCAGCGATGAGAACCGCAAGACCGGCAAGCTTGTCGCCATGGCGATGGTGAAGTCGGTCCGCCAGCTCGCCTCGACCCTGGTCGTGGCGGCGTAGACGAGGCCACGTCCCTAGTTCTTGGGAACCAATGTCCAGACCGGATCGAGCACGCGCATCCGGCGGCCTCGCAGGATCGCCAGCCGCTCGCGATACCCGAGCACCTGCACTTGCAGGACATCCTCGAACTCCGGCGGCAGGTCGCCCGCCGCCAGCGTCGGCGGGAGGCGGATCATCTGGTCGGACTCGAGCAGTTCAGCCGCGGCTTGCCCATCGCTGGGACGCGGGCGGAGAAGGTAGGTCAGTACTGAACTCGCATTCATAAGGATGCTCCTTGGTCAGCGCCTAAGTAGCAGCCTCCCCCAGGATGAATGTGAGTTTCCGCACATGCGAACGAACTAGCGGTGCTTTGAGCGATTTCTCGTGTAAATGCACATTTATACGTAGCCCGGCCCCTCGATTACCGGGTGCGCAGCGAGGAACTTCTCGTCGATCTCGACGCCGATACCAGGCTTGTCGAGGGGGCGCACGCAGCCGTCCGGACCGATCTTCCAGGGCTCGGAGCCCAGCTCGTCGCGGAACTTGTTGGCCACCGACAGGTCGGCCTCGAAGTAGCCGCCATTGTCGATCGACGCCAGGAAATGGATCGAGACGGCGTGATTGAGGCCGGTCATCGAGCTGTGCGGATGGATCGGCAGCTTCCACATCGAGGCGGCGGCCGCGATCCTCTGCACCTCGGTGATGCCGCCGCTCTTGGAGAGGTCGGGCTGCAGGATGGTGATGTTGCCGTCCTCGATCACGCGATGGAACTCGAAGCGGGTGTAGTGGTTCTCGCCGGCCGCCAACGGCGTGCGGCCAAAGCCCTTGGCCATGGCGTAGGCGCGGTGGTCGTGCGCCGGGAACGGCTCCTCGAGCCAGCCGATATCGAGCTCGTCCATCGCCGGCATGACGCGGCGCACGTCGGCCACCGAGTAGCCGGTATTGGCGTCGGTCAGGATGGCGATGTCGGCGAAGCGACGGCGGATCGCCGTCATGCGCTGGATATCGGCCGCGACCGTGTCGCCGATCCTGAGTTTTAGCGCCCTGTAGCCCGCCTCGACCATGGGCACGGCCTCGGCGACCAGCGAATCGGGCGCCTGGTAACCCAGCGAGATGCCGCCGGCATAGGCCGGCACCGGCCGGCTGCTGCCGCCCAAGAGCTTGTAGAGCGGCCAGCCCACGGCCTTGCCCTTGATGTCCCACAGCGCCTGGTCGATGCCGCTCATCGCCATGGCGGTGGCCGCCCCCATGCCGTGGCTGCCGAGCTGGAACTTGTAGATCCTGGCCCAGATGCCCACCGTGTCGGTGGCGTCCATGCCGACCACGAAGCCTTTCAGCGTGGTGTTGATCAGGTGGCCGATGCTGCCCGGCGAGCGCGCGTGATGGCTCTCGCCCCAGCCGACAATGCCGTCCTCGGTCGTCGCCTTCACCATCACGCAGTCGCGCTTGGTCATGGTGCCGATGCCCAGTGACACCTGCCGCTCCTTTGGGACCCGGAAGCTCGTGGGATAGGCTTTGACGTCGACGATCTTCATTTCCGCGCTCCCATCATCCCGATTATCGCTGATGCACCGCCGGCAAATCCTGGAGTGCACCCCGAAAGAGAGACGCACAATCCGGTTGGCTTCTCGAAAGGTTTTTGCAGGGAATTTCCGCAATTTCCGCAAGCGATACGCCAGTCAGGGCTATGGAGTGAACCATTGGATGAGACGGCAAAACTGCGGACGGTTTCTCGAGCAGAGTTCTGCAGGGGGTTTCCGCCGGTTTCCGCCGCTTCGCGCCATCGTCGGAAAGGGGCCCATTTCCTAAGGATTCGAGGTTTCCGCCCTTTGCGCCCTTTCCGCCGGTCGTTTTGCTGTCTCGCCCAAGAGGCGGGCTCCAGCAGATCGGGATTGATGAGGCCGCGCGCACAGAGTCGCGGGCGCGGCTGACGTGCTCGGGTTTGCAGAGGGGTGGGCGTCCGTGACCGGACATGGCTGATGCTCCTGACGAGGACGGGAGCGTATTTAAGTATCACTCTGCCTATTGTCAAGTATTACTTTTGACATACTTAAGACCGTCGTTCGAATTTTCGGGCGCCATAGCGCCCGAAAATGCCCGTTCTGGCCCGGAGCGCGCGGACATGAGTGTCGGCGGATGGGATTAAGTAGGGATCATTCGGGGGTAAAGGTCATTTTCACGATATCGAAATCGAGGAAAGACTCTACGCCACCTTGTACTTCTTCAGCACCTCGCGATCGATCTCGATGCCGAGGCCGGGCCCCGTCGGCACCTTGACGATGCCCTTCTTCTGCTCGATCGGTTCCTGCGCCAGGTGATCGCGCAGCGGGTTGGGCGTCTGCTCGAACTCGAGCATCGGCGGCATGGGGCGAAACGCCGGCGGCTGGTCGGGCAAGGCGGCCAGGAACTGCACCGTCGCCGCCAGGCCGATCGCCGAGCCCCAGGCATGCGGCACGCATTCTACGCCGAAGGCGCTGGCCAGGGTGGCGATCTTGCGGCACTCCGAGAAGCCGCCGGCGGCACAGAGGTCGGGCTGCACGATGTCCATCGCCTTGGCTGCGATGACGTCGCGAAAGCCCCAGCGCGTGAAATCGTTCTCGCCGCCCGCCACCGCCATGTCGAGGGCGCGCGTCACCTCGACATAACCGTCATGGTCCTCGGGACTGATCGGCTCCTCGAACCACAGGATGTCGTGCTCCTCCAGCAGGCGGCCGAGCTTGATAGCGTTGGGTACCGAGAAGCAGTGGTTCGCGTCGACCGCGAGCTTGACGTCCGGTCCGATCGCCTCGCGCACGGCGGCGACCCGCTTGGCATCGAGTTTGAGGTCGCCCAGCCCGATCTTCATCTTGATGGCGCGAAAGCCGTCGGCCTTGAATTCCAGCGCCTCCTCGACGGCCTCTTCGATCAGGCGGTTCATGTCGGTGAAATAGAGCCCGGTGGCGTAGGGAATGACTTCGCTGCGATAGGCGCCGCCGATCAGCTTGTGAACGGGCTTGTTCACCGCGCGGCCCATGATGTCCCACAGCGCGATGTCGATACCGGAGATGGCCGAGATCGCCATGCCGGTCGTGCCGTAATCCTTGATGCGATTGTAGAGATCCTCCCAGATCGCCTCGACGTCGAACGGATCGCGGCCGACCACGCGCGCCTTGTACTGCGTCTCGACGAAAGTCTTGGCGACCGCGGCCGGTCCGTAGCATTCGCCCCAGCCGGTGATGCCTTCGTCGGTCGAGATCTCGACCAGGCAGGTCGACCGCGTGCCATAGACCCAGCCGCGCGCCGAGACGAACGGCTTGTCGACCTTGCATTGCAGGATGTGGCAGGCGACGTCGGTGACCTTCACAACATTCTCCTGGTCTGCGAGGCCCTGCTGCTCCTGGACGACCGAAACAGGCGGACTGCCTGGCAGCAAAGGTTGATTGCATCCGCGCCACACTACGTGCCCTGGCATTTGCCATCTAGTCCAGCCTATTGCCGTCGATGGCGATTTGACTCGAATATGCTGGATTGGCGGCCCGCGGCTAAATGGGTCGGACGAGGCAGCCATCGGCCGCACCTTCCTGCGGGATCTGGCTCCGATGGGCAGGGCGAAATTGCATAAATCGCACGACGGAGGAATTCCTGATGGCGCGTATCCGGTTCGGCACATTCCTGGCACCGCATCACCCGGTCGGCGAACACCCGACTCTGCAGTTTCAGCGCGACCTGGGGCTGGCTGAGCATCTCGATAAACTAGGCTTCGATGAGTTTTGGTGCGGCGAACATCATTCCTCCGGCTGGGAGATGATCGCCTCGCCTGAGCTGTTCCTGGCCATTGCATCCGAGCGCACCAAGCGCATCAGACTTGGCACAGGCGTCGTTTCGCTGCCCTACCATCACCCCTTCAACGTCGCGCAGCGGATCGTGCAGCTCGACCATATGACCTTCGGCCGCGTGATTTTCGGCACCGGACCCGGCGCCCTGCCCTCCGACGCGCGGACCTTCGGCATCGACTACATGCTTCTGCGCGACCGCCAGGACGAAGCAATCGGCATCCTGAAA